>QBVV01000016.1 GCA_003284265.1 SAR116 cluster bacterium AG-313-A07 | reverse complement strand
CAAATACTCGGCTCCGGTTGTGATGTAGTCACAAGTGGTTTATGGGGCTCGCATTTCGTTAACTTCGCGCAACAAGCAAAACCGTTTGGACTTTTTGACCGCGTTACTTACATTTCCGGTGGGGAAATTGCCAGCCATGAAATCGCTGGGAAAATGGGTAAAGATTACCCAGATAATGTTATTTCAAATTCGTATGAACTTTGGTACGACCATACGTTTCCTGGACACAAGAAGTTTCAGGCCGACCTTGCAAAAAGATCTGGTAAAAAAGAGACTGCCATGTGGCCTGTACTGGCTTACATAGGGGTTAAGTTTATTGAAGCCGCAGGTAATAAGGCTGGGACAATGGACGCAGATAAATTTGCTGGTGCTCTGGAAGGAATGACTATTAAAACTCCAGTCGGCGACAGAACGATCGACCCAAAGACTCACCAAGCCAACACAGGTCAATTCTGGGGTCCGATGGTCAAGAAGAGTGGTGTGGATTATCGTGTGATGAGCCCTGTTACGTGGTATCCTGCGACACTTGATTGATCTGAAGTCAAATCATTCAAATTACATCCCCGCCAAATGGGTGGGGATGTTAACTATAACTAGAGAAGGGTCTCTATAATGGACATGCTTCTGTCCAGCCCGTCGTTTGCGTTTATACAGGTGCTCAATTCTATTTCATTGGGCATGAATCTGTTCATAATAGCTGCTGGGTTGTCGCTTATTTTCGGTGTGCTTCGAGTTATAAATTTTGCACATGGCGTATTCTATATGTTTGGCGCTTATATAATGTATACCGTTTCAAAAGATCTTCAGTTGGGATTTTTTACAGGTGTTATCGCAGCGGCAGCGGGTTTGGCCATTATAGCAATAATTGTCGAAAGGGGTTTGTTTCAGTGGTTGTATGACAAAGAGCACTTGCTGCAATTGCTACTGACCTTTGCCATTGTTTTAATTATGGGAGACATGGCCAAAATAATTTGGGGTACCGATCAACTCAGCGTGTCCTACCCAGAAGGTCTTGGCGGCGCGAGCAATTTAGGGTTCACGTTTTATCCTACATATAGACTGATGCTTTGTGTTGTTGGCCCCCTGATTTTTTTGGGACTTTGGTTCCTTATCGAACGAACTCGATGGGGACGTCTCACTAGAGCCGCTACACAGGATATGGAGATGCTATCCGCCCTCGGTATTAATGTACCAGTAATATATGTAACTATCTTTGTGATTGGTTCGGCGTTGGCTGGTGTTGGTGGTTCTCTAGCTGCACCTATCAACAGCCCAACCCCAGGAATGGATGCTACTATAATAGTAGAATGTTTTGTGATCGTTATAATTGGCGGATTGGGGTCCCTATGGGGTACTTTTGTGGGAGCGTTGATCTACGGATTTGTATTTAATTTTGGATCAGTAATTGTTCCAAATTGGCAAGATGTTTTTGCCTTCCTATTGTTAATGGCTGTTCTTCTAATCCGTCCCTGGGGACTTTTTGGAAAGCCTGAGCAAGAAGGACATTAAGCCATGTCTTGGAATATATCGCGGGGCGTTCTAGCAACGTGTATAATAGTAGTATTACTATTAATATGCATCCCACTCACAGAATCTCGTTATTTAATAGATCTCTCGACAGAGATACTGGTTTATGCGTTATTTGCGTTAAGCCTTAATGTCATAATCGGATTTTCTGGTAATGTCTCTTTTGGACATGCTGCCTATTTTGCGATTGGTGGATATGCAAACGCTATTCTCTTAACAACGTATGGATGGCCGTTGATTTTTGCGTTTCCTGCAGCGGTCGTTCTATCTGGAGTTGCAGCTGCATTTGTCGCGTATTTTTGCACTCGATTGACCGATATCTATTTCGCGATGCTGACCCTCGCATTTTCAATGCTAGTTTGGGCAATAGCTTTCAAGTGGCGGTCTGTAACAGGTGGAGATGATGGATTTGTGGGTGTAACGGTTCCAGCCTTTATCGATACTAGGGTTCCATTCTTTTATTTCACTCTCATAGTAGTAACAACAAGTTGCATTATCCTATGGCTTATCTGCCATTCGGCATTTGGGCAAAGTTTAATCGCGGTGAGAGAGAATCTCACGCGGGCTGGCTTTATCGGTGTGAATACAAGGCTGATGCGAGGGATTGCCTTTGTTATTGCGGGTACTTTTGCTGGTGTGGCAGGGGCGATTTTTGCCATGTATAACCGAGGTGTATATACAGAGTCGGCTTTCTGGGCAGAGTCAGCGCAGGTACTTATCATGACGCTACTTGGAGGAATGTATTCGTTCTTTGGGCCTGCTATAGGAGCAGCTGCTTTATATCTTCTTGAACGGTTTTCAAATGAGTATACAGAGTATTGGCCAACGGTGCTTGGAGTAATCCTTTTGATTATTGTACTGGTCTTGCCCGAGGGATTAGTAGGACTCGCTAAGCGGCTGAAGGCCCGATTGATAGGAGGTAATTAACCAATGACGGTCCTTAATATTAGTAATCTGACGATAGATTTTGGGGGCTTTGTTGCAATCAATAATGTAAACTTTTCACTGGAAGATGGTGAAAAGCATGCGATTATTGGTCCTAACGGTGCTGGAAAAACGACGTTCTTTAACTTAATCACAGGGCACCTTAAACCGAGCCAAGGGGATGTGTCGTTTAAGGATAAAACAATAACGGCACTGGCACCTCACAAAATTGTAAAACTTGGTTTGGCGCGATCCTTCCAAAGAATAAATATTTTTCCTAGGATGACTGTTTTTGAGAATATTCAAACGTCGCTTATAGCTCGAGACAACAAACATTTTAATTTTTTTTCTCCGGGCGCGGCACAAAATCGAGAAGAAACTGCGGAGCTTCTTGAACTTGTTGGCTTAGAGGATGAATTTGCTGAAATAGCCGGTGAATTAGCATACGGAAAGCAAAAACAACTAGAGCTCGCTATCTCTTTGGCTGAAAACCCAACTGTTTTGCTTCTGGATGAGCCAACAGCGGGAATGTCTCCTCAAGAAACGTCGGTGGCGATAGCGCTAGTGGATGAGATAGCAAGAGCACGTAAGTTGACACTCTTATTCACCGAACATGATATGAGTGTAGTTTTTGGAATTGCTGACCGTATATCGGTTTTGCACCACGGTGAGATCATCGCATCAGGGACTCCAGATGCCGTTCGTAGTGATCCAGAAGTACGACGGGTCTATCTTGGGGAGTCTGACGATGCCGCAGCTTGAAGTTAACTCAATTCATACATCCTATGGGCTCAGTCAGGTATTATTTGGCATAAGTTTGTCTGTAGAACCAGGCCAAGTGGTTTCATTGATAGGTCGCAATGGAGTAGGAAAAACTACCACTATGCGGTCTATTATAGGCCTCACGCCAGCTTCTTCTGGAAATATCGTTTTTGAAGGTACCGATATAACAAATTTGCCTGCCTACAAAATTTCGAGATTGGGTGTAGGATTTGTTCCGGAAGAGCGGAGGATTTTCCCGCAATTATCAGTCTGGGAAAACCTAGACATTGCTCGGAGGAACTCAGATAAAGACGATAGTTGGGACGAGGAGCGGGTATTTGCGCTATTTCCTGATTTAAGGGATATTCAGAGCCGATTAGGGGGTGTCCTAAGTGGCGGCCAGCAGCAAATGCTTACTATTGCGAGAAGCCTAATGAATAACCCTTCCATATTGTTATTAGATGAGCCATCAGAGGGGTTAGCTCCAAAGGTTGTTGAGGATTTAAGGGATCAGGTTAAACTATTGAAAGACTCGGGGCTATCGATTGTACTTGCGGAACAAAATCTCAATTTTGTTTTATATTTGAGTGACTACTGCCATATTTTGGAAAAGGGCGAAATAAAATATTCAGGAAGCCCAGAAGACCTCCAGAAAAACCCAGAAATATTTGAGAAATATCTGACTTTGTAGTCTTTATACTCCAAACCATGATCTACGCTAATATCTGCCAGCTGATAGCTCTTGCTCGTTAGGAGAGAGAGATTGACCATTGCTAGATCACAAGGCAGTATTATTTGGGATCAGATGGTTGATGTAGGTTTAAAAAAGGGAATAGATAATCTCATCGAATATCAGATTTAAGAAGAGTTTTGTTCATTTACAACATAACGTGGTTGACTTTGTTTTTTGAATACTGAGTAGGTTATTATTGGGAGTTGAGCTGAAGCATTCACTCTAAAAATGTGGAAAGCTTTGGGAAAAAGAAAAGGATTAATAATGGTCGCTATTGTTCGTTTTATTGAGCGGATATCAGGTGTCGTTGGTTTTATTGGTGCATGGGTTATGCTTCCTTTAATTTTATCGATGGTATACGAGGTATTTGCGCGAAAACTTTTTGATGCCCCTACCTTTTGGGCATATGAAATCGGCTACATGTTGGCAGGCACGTGTTATATGTTCGGCATGGGATATTGTTTAAGGCAAGGTGGGCATATCAGGGTCGATTTTTTGTATGACAGCATGTCCAACAAACGTAAAGCGCTTGTGAATTTCCTAGGGTATCTGATTCTATTAATCCCAGGAGCACTTTGGGTGACCTTTGGCCTCTATGAGTATGCCATAGAAGCATACGTCAGCAACGAAGTCTCGGGTGAGTCTTCGTGGAACCCTATAATTTGGCCATTTCGGGTTGTTTGGGTGATAGGCTATGTCTCGCTTACTTTGCAAGCCATATCCGAACTAATAAAAAATTACATGATATTACGAGGAATCGATATTGAACAATACGGATTTGTAGCATTGAAGGAGAGTACAGGATGACCCTAAGTATTGGCCTTCTAATGTTTCCTGCACTGATGATCTGTATTTTTATCGGATTCCCAGTGGCGTTTTCTCTTATGGGGGTGGCTGTTTTTTTTGGTTACTATCGCTTTGGTGATGCGTTAGTGCATCAGCTTGTAGCCAAGGTTGACGACGTCGCATCCTACTATGTTTTAGCTGCGGTACCATTGTTTATCTTTATGGGAACAATGTTGGAACGAGCAGGAATTGCTGAAAAATTATTTGAGGCGATTCATCTGTGGACGAGACGTCTGCCTGGTGGATTGGCAGTTGGCACTGTTCTATTGTGTGTGGTTTTTGCTGCTGCGAGTGGTGTAGTTGGCGCCACCGAATCTGTCGTTGGATTATTGGCTATTCCAGTCATGCTTCGTTATGCTTATGATAAAGGGCTTATTTCCGGAACTATTTGTGCCGGTGGGTCATTAGGAACAATTATTCCACCTTCGGTAGTTGTCGTTATTCTAGGACCAGTCGCAGATGTTTCTGTAGGCGATCTTTTTGTTGGAATGTTAATTCCGGGACTGATGCTTGCTGGTCTTTACATAGTTTATATCGTTGTGAGGTGTATAATTCGACCACAGGATGGCCCTAGTTTGCCGCCAGACGAAAACGATCCACCCTTCATACAAAAAATAATCATAACAGCTACGGCTCTTGTTCCGCCGTTAATTTTGATTTTCGCTGTACTTGGAACCATAATGCTAGGTTGGGCAACGCCAACTGAAGCTGCGGCTATGGGTGCTATCGGAACTGTATTAATGACGATATTTTATGGTTCTTTCAATCTTGGCATCATGCAAGAAGCTTTTTTCAAAACGCTTCAGATAACGGCTATGATCCTTACTATTTTATTAGGCGGGGTAATGTTTGCCGGCGTGTTTGTCGCTCTGGGTGGTATCAGTGCGGTTCAAAATCTATTAGAGGCTGCACAACTTGGTCCATGGGCAACGATGTTGATATTGATGCTTATAGCTTTTATAGCAGGTTTTGTATTAGACTTAATCTCGATAATTCTGATCATTATCCCCGTTTCTGTGGCAGTTCTGCGGGCTATGGGTGTGGATGATGTCTGGTTCTGCATTATGTTTCTTGTTGTTATCCAAACAAGCTATCTTACTCCGCCTATGGCCCCTGCCATTTTTTACCTTCGAGGGATAAGTCCTCCAGAAATACGTTTAGTTGATATGTATAAAGGGGTTTTACCGTTCATAGCATTAGAGTTTATTTGTTTGGGGTTGATCATGGCTTTTCCTGATCTAGCTTTGAAACTTCCAGAACTCTTATTTGAGAGAGTGGCTAGAGGAACCCCATATTAAGAGAAAATAAGAAACAGCGTATAAAGAAAGCGCCCCAACGGCGCTTTCTTTTTAGGTTTAGAAAAATATATCTAGGGATAACTAATTTACTTTTTTAAATAATGAAGGAAGCATTCTCAAAATGATCATGTTTTTCTTGAGTAAAGATATTTTTTCTGAAATTAAAGTCCATTAAATGCCCAGCATATGCGATCCTTTAATAGACAAATACTTATTTGTTGACGGCATGTAGGTGGAAATTTTATATTTTGAGACAGAAGTTGTGTTTAACAAGGTGGCCTTTTAGCGAAATCAAATCAAAAATATGGAGAGCTCACAATGATGGGTGAACAACAAACCTTATTTCGAAATGAGTACAGAGCTAAAATAGACGGGTGGTACAATGGCTACGTTCATATAGCAGTCGTCTATGCAATCGGTATTACAGCGATGTGGGTTTATATTCAACACATAGCATCAGTCCAGTGGTATGAATGGTTGGTAATTCCTATCACTATTGTTTTGTCTAATATTTTTGAATGGTTTCTGCACAAATACGTTATGCACAATAGAATTAATTTCTTTGGTCTTCGCGCCATCTACGAGCGTCATACACTTAATCATCACAAATTCTTTACAGATGAGGAAATACGTTTTCGGGGGCAGGAAGATTGGCGTGTCACTGTTTTCCCACCCTATGCACTAGTCATATTTATAATGATGTCATTACCAGGCGTTGCCGTTTTTGGTTATTTGTTTGGTAGCAATGTTGGATGGCTTTTCATCTGTTCAACCACAGGTATGTATCTGACATACGAGTTTATGCACTTTTGTTGCCATGTAGATGAAAACCGCTTTGTGCGATATATGCCATTTATAAATACTTTGAGACGACATCATACGGCTCATCATAATAGATCCCTTATGATGGAAGTGAATATGAACCTAACATTCCCTATAGCCGATTGGTTATTTGGTACATCTGATCTGAAGAGGGGACTTCTAGGTCATATTTTTAATGGCTATAACACAAAACACTTGAAAGAAGGTCTTCGCTCTAAACCGCGGACACCTCCAGAGGCGTCGTCTGGTCCAGTGCCGACGGAGTAAATTTATCATAAGATCTTTCATAAAACAGTAGCTGATCGGTGTTTTATGTTTTTTAAGGTTCTTAGTGTAAGACGAATGCCTATTTAGTTCTCTTTAATGGAGCTGTTAATGCCCGATGCCAAATCATACGATGGATTCATTATAGATGGAGCTCAATATGCAAAGTGGGATCGCGCCATCTTTGAAGAAATGCGTAATGGTGGTGTCACTTGCGTCAATGTGACTTTGGTCTATTGGGAATCTGCAAGGGAAACCTTATCAGAAATTGGAAAGTGGAATAGACTGTTTGAGCAGAATGGCGATCTTATTATGCAAGCGAGGACCGCAGATGATGTTCGTCTAGCCAAATCCCTAAATAAAACGGCCATTACCTTTGCGTTTCAACATTGCTCACCAATTGAAGAAGATATCGATTTAGTAGAAATCATGTACACTCTTGGTGTGCGCTTCATGCAACTCACTTACAACAATCAAAGTGTCTGTGCTGCGGGTTGCTATGAAAATGAAGATTCAGGGGTTACACGTTTTGGACGCCAAGTTATCAAGGAAATGAATAGAGTGGGAATGGTGGTGGATATGTCCCATTCTGGAGAAAAATCGACATTTGATGCCATAGAAATATCAGAGCGGCCGATTACGGTGACACACGCTAATCTTGAGTCATGGCATCCAGCTTTGAGAAACAAGTCAGACGAACTAATCAAAGCCTTGGCAGAAAGTGGTGGCATGCTGGGTTTCTCAATGTATCCGTTTCACCTAAAAAATGGCCCCCAATGCAGTCTTAATGAATTCTGTGAAATGATAGCAAAAGCGGTGGATATAATGGGTATTGATAGAGTCGGAATTGGTTCTGATCTTGTCCAAGGTCACGGAAACGAAGTTGTCGAGTGGATGCGCAATGGCCGATGGAGTAAGGAAATGGACTTCGGTGAAGGTTCTTCGAGCAACGCGGGCTGGCCAGAGCCTGTAAGCTGGTTCAGAGGGAACAGTGACTTTGCAAATATAGCAACAGGCCTAAAAAACTTTGGTTTCAAGGCAGAAGATGTAGAAAAAATTATGGGTTTAAATTGGCTTCAATTTTTTGAATCCTCTTTCACAGCGAAATGACCTGCCCTTACGTATTGGAAAAACAATCGGATTTGAAGCCACGTCGTTCGGCGCAGGAGCTAATGAATCTCTCCAGACTTGGGGCTCTTTATCCAAATAGATTGAGTTTTTCGCGAACGCTTATGCGGCGTATGGGGCGGGAAGAATGGGGTATAAAGAAAATCAGTTTTGATCTTGATGAAAATGGGGTTGGAACGGCTATATACAAAATAGACACTAAAAACAGACATCTTTGGTTCGTTGTATTTGCGCAACATCTATCCTCTGAAGAACGAACAGATAGGGTGATCGCCGAAAAGTGGGACGCTACTTTTACGCTTACCTGCGAGGAACCTGAAAGTGAATATTTAGAAAAACTTCGATGTAATGTGCCATTGCAGGAGATGGGACGTTTTACCCCGAAAGAATTTGTTTTAAGTCGAGCAAACAAAAGTGTGAGATTATTTGACTATGTTGCAGATAAACTTGCAACGGGTCTGCAGCCAGATCCAGAACAATTAATGAAGGTTGGATACCTTATTCGAACAACGGCAGTATATGGCAATGGAAAGTTTGGGCTATCAGACCTAGCGAATATTCGCCGACAAAACCTTTTCAATCTTCCTTTTCAACCTGAAATGCTATGTGTTTATTTGGCTCGTTGTTTTAGTTTTGATTGGGTTGAACATGTGGCCTATCATAAAAACCCAGCTCTTTTCAGACCATTTGAAGATCGATTAAAAAAGGCTCTTGGTGTCGGCAATGCTACAGGATTAGGAATGGCTCCTTTTCTTATCAATCATCCCAAGTTGATTTGCCGCTGGATGAATGCTCGAGAAAATGCCTTAGCGGAGGTGAGGGCAATTGATACGGTTTCTTCCCTCGATAAAGAAACTTTTAAAAATTTTCTTAAAGAAGCTAGTTTACATCTATTGGAATGGCCGACCACAGACGAAGAACAAAAAATAAGGATTCAGAAATTGAAGCAGGAATTATCGGAAGCTTCAAAAAAAATAAACAACCTAGAAAATTTTAAATTCTGGGGAAAGTTTTTTTTATGGGCTTCCTCTAACCTAAGCTTAGAAGGGCAGGAGCTTCTGAACTCGTTATTTATAGAAGTGAATCCCTCTATCGTGGATCATTTTGAACTCGAAACAGGATCTGATGAAGTGATGTCGATAGAACCAAAGATGTCATTAGCGGATATTTTAAAGATAATAGAGACCCGTTATGCTTGGGTTTTAAAAATCAATTTAAATAGTGATAATTCGAGAGCTCGGTTTTGGTATCGATCAGAGGAAAAAGAGGAACCTAGATTAGGGTGGAGACATAAAGAGCCTGGGGCGGATAAGGAGATGCGTCTTGGAATAGCTCAGAATGTGAAATGCCTATATGATCAAATCAGGTTAGAAAAAAGATCACTTGAATCGATAACTGTTGCGGAGTTTCTTTTAAATGCTCCAATATGGAGAGAGACAGTTCAGCGTGTACAAAGCCTCAAAAATTGCAGATATGCCGAAATCCAAGACAATCTACTTGAGGATAGTTGTCGTCCAATCAACCTACTAAGATGCAAGCTAGCAATGTTTGGTGCAACAAAGTTCGATCCAAAATCGGACCTTTGGATAAGAATAGCTCTTTTTCAAGGCGCCCCTTTGCCTAAAGATTTAAATAAGGATCAGGAATGGTTTAGTCTTGCATCCCTCAATACAAGTTCACCCGATGCATCACCCGATCTCATATAACGAAATAGTTACTACTGTAGCAAAAGCATTATTTAGTTTAGGCTTGCCCCCAGGTGTCGATACAGAAAGTGCGAAAAATATTGCTTGGTTAGAGGCTAATAGGCTAGGCGGCGTTTCCATATTGGCAGATGAAATCGCAAGAATTGATAACTTGGGACAATGGTCTATACCAGAAATAAAGAATGCCGATGAGCAGTTGATCATAACTTCATCAATGCCGTCTAGCCTTGGTCTGGCGCAAACGATTCTTGATTTCGCAGAAATTGGAAAAACGGTCACGATGAATATGTGCAGCGTGCCGCTGGTTCTCTTTGCTGAGGCGGCAAGGCGAGCGACTAAATCAAAAGGTTTCAAACTAAGGTGGGTCGTAGACGGAATAATGATAGAGGGTATATGCGGATCGGGCTGGTCAGATATTAATATCCCTCCACAGTCTAAGAGTACTTCGGCGGATGTTATAATAAGTAACCAAAAGTCAGACCGGCCTGCAACAGCAGCAATCTACGACACCCATTATAACTATTCTCTATCAAACGGAATGATGGTCGATGCAGAATGTTGGAATACTATAAACCAGTTGGCAAAGGCAACCTTGGTTCCAAGCAGCGTTCATAGTCGCGCGAGTGCCGGGGCTGAAGTTGACGACAGTGTTTAAATGTCCGATATAACAATAATGTCACCATCTAAAGCAGGGGTATGCAATAGCTTCCTAAAAATAAATCAATCTAGCACCTGTTAGGAACAGGTTGTTATACTCTTCTAAAGTTTTTCTATCAGACCTTTGGCTAATTTTTTTGATTTCCCAAAGAACTTAACCTTTTTGATTGTGGCTAGGTTCTCTTTGTTATCACCTACGATAATAAACCCAATCATACCCATGGATTTGTGGGGAGTGCACCAATAGGCGTAGATTCCGGGTACAGTAAACTTGTATTGCGTGTCCTTATTTAACTTACTCTTGAATTTGTTTACACCGTCTGGGACACCATTTTTCATGATGAATTCGACATTATGGCCTTTACTCTTAGCCTTCCAGAATACTGTATCTCCAACATTTACCCGAGCGATTTTTTCGGAAAAAAGCATTCTCTCCTTACCTTTTTTATTTAGCATTTCAATCGTCGTGTCAGCTGCTATAGCTTGAGCGCCCCACAAAACAATTAACGCGGTAGTCAAGAATGACTTCATGATTGTAAGCTCCAGTTAACTCCTATATTACCATAAGGTACGATCGGTCTGATTTTTTGGATCTTCTATTCATTAAATTTACCAAAATAAAAGTTGTCAGGTCATTACGTTAAATAACGACTTAAAGCGATAAAAAGCTGAATTGTCTCACGCGTAGTTATTTTTATATTGGAACCCTAAAATCTAGGAGCTGATTTTTTTACCATTTTTATAGGTGCCTGAGCGATGAGGATCGAATTGGCCTTTGGCATAGTAGAATTGGAATAGTCCATCCTGATTTCCATTTTTATAATATCCTTTACATTCTAGTTTGCCATTTCTGTAATAAAACTCCCACTCCCCCTCGCGCTTACCTTTCCGATAGTGTCCTTTTGTGTGTAATTGGCCGTTACGATAGTGACTTTCCCATAGTCCTTCACGTTTCCCATTTTTATAGCCATCGTTACTCATGTCTGAGCTCATTTAATGGGGCTCCCAAATCAGAAATTTTGCAGGCCATATTAAATTAGATTTCATTATCAACTTTTAGAGATCTATTGATTTTCAAACAAGCCTAAAAAGATCTGAGGGTTTTGGTTCGCAACGCTAACGGTCTGTGCGGCTAATTCTTTTTGGACTTGAGAGGATGTTAGCTTCGCGCTGTCACGTGCCATATCTGCGCCTACTATATTGCCTAAACCGGTTTCTGTAACATCCTTTAAAATCTCCAGGTATTCCGTCTGTTGTTCGAGTGCGCGGAAGTTTGAACCTAGTGAAGCTAATGCATTGTTTACCCGGCGTTCTTCTTGCAAAAGAACAGTAAGTGTCTGAGAAGCATTTGCAGGTGTGTTGATATCTTCCTGTAACAATAAAGCATAACTCAAGTCTAATCTTTGTCCTTCAAGAGTTATGCTTCTTCCCTGCAAGTCGTTTAAGACTGCTACATCATTGACATCGCCCACGATGGTATTGAATGGTACGTTAGTTTCAATCAAAATATTAACTCCGTTGAACTCACTATTTTCCATAAATTGGCGCATCTGTTGTAATAAACTTGCATAATCATTCTGTATCAGAACTTGTTGGGCCGCTGTATTAGCTGGGTTGGCACCCTCTGTTACCTTTTGCCTTATATCCTGGAGCAGATTAGAGACAGCTGTCGCACCAGATATAGCTATCTTTGCTATGCCTTTGGCATTATTGATTCCGCGTATCACTGCATCTATCGATTTAACCTCTCCCCGTATCCCCTGAGCTATAGAAAAATTTGAAGAGTCGTCCTCAGAGCTAGTAATATTTAAACCGGTAGAGATAACCTTTGATACATTATCTAGTTCCGCTGACGCCTTTTCGAAGTTAGTTAGAGCTATGAGCGCGCTAATATTAGTTTGAATAGAAAAAGCCATTTAAGATCCATTAAATATCCAATAACTTTTATGTAATAAAGATGCCATGGATTTAGTTTTCAACATATGGAGCCAATATCTCTGCTCGGAAATTTTTTATCCATAGAAAATAGAAACGCCGTTGGGGAATAGTTACCGTACCTAATGTTACACAATAAAAGCAGGCAGGTGATATGAATGGTTAATTCGTAACGTAGACCTTGTTTGCGTGTAGACTGGCATGGTTAAACAAAAACTAATACCTGTGCATTTTATTTGTATAAATCTCTAGGTTTTTTGGGATTAGAGAGGTTTTTCTTAGAGGTAAAGTTTTCGGTAATAGGGGATTAAATATGAAACAGAAAATGTCATATAAATCAATAACTCCTTCTATAGGAGCCGAAGTGTCTGGTTTGGATTGTTCCAATGTAGATACGAATAATCAGATAAAATTACAGCAACTTCTTGTGTCCCAAAAAGTACTCGTTTTTAGAGATCAGATGATTTCTCCATTGGAGTTTTTAGATTTCATGAAAATCTTTGGGACACCGTATGCAGAGGACCTTCAACCCCAAGATGGAAACCCGGCAGAAGTAGGTGTCATAAAAATTAAACCTAATGAGCGCCAAATAATTAATTTTTGGCATATGGACTATTCGTTTCTTGAGAAACCTGCCGCTGTACTCAGTTTGTACGCGGAAAAGATACCACCATGCGGAGGGGACACCTTATTCACAAATCTTGAGGCTGCTTACGATGGCTTGGAAGATACTGTCAAAAATGACATTGATAGTTTATGGGCTAATCATAAATTAGGTGTTGAAACTCAAAACGCTAAAAATAGATGGAGCAGAGAAGAACTTGAAAAGATGGATGCGGATCCGCCCATAAAACATCCACTTGTATGTCTAAACCCAGATAATAATAAAAAGTATCTTTTTGTGAATGTTCCAATTTTTTGCGGAAGTATAGTAGGCATGGAAAATGAAGAAGGCGATAAACTTCTTAGTAGCCTATATCATCATGCTCAACGACCTGAATTTAGTTTCAGATTGACTTGGTCAAAAGATACAATAGTTGTTTGGGAAAATACTCATTGTTTACATTACCCGGTATCCGATTACTTTCCGCACGAGCGGAAAATGCTCAGGGTGGCTCTTCAAGGGGAAAGAAAACCAAGTAACGGTTTCTAACGTACTCGACCAAATAATCTGCGTTCCAAAGATTAATCATAGTCTAGAAACACGTTTCGAAGGTTTTTATATTGAAATTTAATCCGGTTTTGTAATAACGAAAACAATATTAGTTCTTTTCCTATTATGACTTACTGTGTGGGAGGTTTGGAACCATTGAATTATTGCTGATTATAGCGGGGCTCATACTGGTAGTACTATTATTGGCCTTGTTTTTTTCCGTCATGTTCGTTGTCACTGGGGTTTTAATGATCTTTGGTCTGTCAGCCTTAGTGATAAGCTTTGTCTATTATAATATAACAGACGGTAGTCTGATTATGGTGCTATGGGTCGTTCCTATTTTATTATTTTTAGTCATTGCTATTCTGATAATTTTGGGATGGTTATCTGTTGTCCCGCCAAAATTCAATAGGAAAGAAAAAACATCATTTAAGATAAGAATTTTCAATATTATTATTTTAATTATAACAATGTCGTTAATAACCGCGGGTTTTATGGTCGAAAATATTTTAATAATAAGCAACGAAACCCGGAGTCTGGCAATATAGTATTCGCCAACAAATGATACTTATCCAAAACAACAAAGACGTTAGGCGGAGATTGCTAGCTAACAGTTTCATTTATCTTAGCTAAAATGATAAAATTTTAGACAATCAAAATTATGAATGGCTAAAGTTTGGTCATTTTTTTTTGAGTTTATTTTTTTTTACGCATGTTTTTGGGGAAATACTCAGATTCCAATAGATGGCACGTGGATTGCTAACTTGGTATTGAGTAACTGGCCTTCATTGAAAGGAAAATTATTCTTCTTCCTCCTTTAACTGAGGGCACTGCGTTAGTAGTTGGTGCCCTCTTTTTTTAACCCTAAGTTAGCAGCTCTTGACCTTATTGTGCATTTTAGAGCCGTTAGTAAAAGGCAGTGGTATATAATAAATGAAGTTTTACACAAGAAAGATGGTTGCAGCCAAAGATTTAAATTCGAATGGTTCTTTATTCGGAGGTAGATTACTGGCTTGGATTGATGAAGAGGCTTTTATCTTTAGTGCATGTCAACTTAAAGATGATTCTGTAGTTACAAGATATATTTCTAATATTGAATTTTTATCAACAGCCAGAATTGGTGACATTGTTGAAATTGGCATGGAGGTCGTTGATATGGGCAGGACATCGATCACTCTAGCATGTCTTGTTAGGAAGAAAGGGACCGATACAATTATCACACAAATTGATAAGATAGTATTTGTTTTGGTTGGACGCGATGGTAAGCCCAAACCTCATTACCAAAATTTTCGAGTAAGGAGTGAGGCTGTATGAGCTAAGACGAAATAGAGATTGTTTTTCACTTTAAGATTTATAGATTGATTATATAACAACTCGTTTTTTTTCGTTAAAGTAAATGATGTCAGAGATTCCGATTACATGTCACTTCTGTTTTGAAACATTCCATGCACTATTAGAGATAGGTGGCGACTTCTCGGGTATGATCACCGAGATCTATGATTGTGAAGTTTGTTGTAACCCAAATAAACTATCAATCGTGGTATCAGATGGAAGTATTTCTTCAATTCAGGCAGATAGTGGGAACGAATAGTATCCTAAAATTATTTAGATCTTTGAGCCAATAACTAAGAGTAGATTGAAAAAAATTAATGCATTGAAAACAGTGCTTGGAGTAAAATATGCTTAAACTTTACCATTCCAAAGGTACGAGGGGTTTTAGAGTCATCTGGCTTTGTGAAGAGTTAGGTATTGAGTATGAAGTTGAAACAGTAGATTTCTCAAAAGAATACAGGCTCAGCCCAGAATGGTTAAAAATCAATCCACTGGGCAAAGTGCCGTCGCTTAAAGATGGGCCTCTTTTGATGTCTGAGTCTTGTGCGATGATGCAATATATTCTGGACAGGTATGGAAATGGGCATTTACAGCCTAAAGCTGGCACCGTTGAGCACGCCTATTTTCTGCAATGGCTTTGGTTTTCAGAGGCAACGTTCTCCCGTCCAGTTGGTGAAATTGTTAACCATAGGAGAGAGTTCCCGGGTGAGAATGAAATACCTGAGATTGTGGGAGAGATGCAATCCAGAATATCTAAGTGTATCATCGCTTTAGATATGGCCTTAGAGGGGAAGCCTTTTATTCTTGGCGCTGATTTTACTGCAGCTGATATTAGCCTTGGTTATACGCTCTCAATAGCGGAAAATAGAATTCCAGAACCTTTTCCAAAAAGGGTGGCGAACTATTGGAATTCTATTTCATCTAGAAAAGGCTTTTTAGTAGCAAAAGCAGCTTAACTCTATTTGAAAGCATCACGGATTGAAGCAAAAACTACGAACCATTGCAGGCGAAGCTTTGCAAAAAAACCAGTTCTTTTTTTTAACTCATCGTATTTTTCAAGCCCGCAAGCTGTTTTGATTTTCATCTGTAGATAACTCATTTAAAATTTCTGCAGGAAGTCGATAATTATAGAAATGATCTGTGCTTTGGCTTCAGGGTTTTCCATTAAATACCAAGTTCCTAATGTTCCAACTAAAAGCCCGCCAACGAACCCCATATCCATAATCCTCTGCTTTTTGTCATTGTAGACAAGACTTTTAAGAACTTAAAGTTATCTTTTCTCTATTTAAATTTTTGAGTTCATTATTGTCATGAACCACGGGATAACCCCCGTCAATGTTTCAAACAATGTGAAGCGCATTTTCGTTACTCAACACATGCTAATAAGCAATTCGTGGCAAATAAGAAATAATCAAATATTAAATTTCCTGTACCGTTATAGTTGTCTAACCATTTTGAATATTAAATCAGACGGGATTATAGAATGACTGAATCAAAGTTTATGGTTGTGGTTGCAGCCATATGTGACGCTAGTTTCCGGCAAGAAGCTTTAGGGAATATGTCATCTTTTGCTTCATTTTTGAAAGGGTCGGCGGGGGCTTTAACCGTACGTTATGGTGCCATTGGAACTGGCCCTAATGCCGGGAACCTTATCATGTTTCAAGGTTACGAAGACATGAACGCTATCGAAAATTCCTGGGATAAACACTCGGATTCTGCCGATTACAATAATTTGATGGCAAGCGGTAAAATGCGTGTGGTGGTGCGTAACATAATCCGACTTCATCCTCTCTCTATTGAAGATACGACAGGCGTAAATCCTAAATATGGTGTTCTGATAAAATTTAATTCCAATGACCCAATGATTGATGAAGTCACAAAAATAGGGCAAGTTTTTAAGGATAATGGCGCATTGACGTTTAGATATGGCACATTATCAACAGGCAGCGATGCTGGTCACAGAGTTTTTGGGGTTACTTATCCATCCATGGACTCAATTGAGAAGGCTTATGATGCCGCTAATGCCAATCCAATTTATCAAAAAGCATTGTCTACAGTGGATGTCGATTTCAGAAATATAATTCGATTTTACGATTGATTAAAAAAGGAGAAATAAAATGACTGTTATTTCAGTACGAAGAATGACGCCACAAATAGGAAAAACGGAGCTGGCCACCAGTCGTGTTCGAACCATGGCTGGCATTGTTGCGACGGCTGGTGGGCGTGTTCGCATTGGTCAAGTAGTTGCGGGTGAGGGAGCCGGATGCATGCAGTTATATGCGGCTTTCACAGATTTCGCGAGCATTAGTAAAGCGACGCTTGCCATAGCGGCTGACCCTGCACGCGTGAAGCTTTTGCATGAAAGAGAGTTGAACCCCGCCGGTGAAGTTGTAGGGCCCGAAGTTTACCGAACAGTCTTTGGCGATGTGGCGCCCGATTACCCAGTGATTATGCAACGTGAGTATAGACTACCACGCGAAAATTTGCAGAATGCGTTATCGTTGCTTCCAGAAATAGAAAAACTTGGAAAATCGCATGACTTTAAGATGATGGCGGTTGTTCCAGTTATCGCAGATGATTTAGGGCGTATGGTAGTCGCCTATTATAGTAAAACTATGGAAGACTTAGGACGCACTATTGATGAAGTCGGAATGTCTGAAGAATTTCAAAAAATTGTTACCAAAGCAAATACTTTTGGGACGCTGGAAAAGAGCCGGGTTGTTAAAATAATCTAATTGCACGGTGCATAATAAGACCGCACTGCTTTTCAGTGCGGTTTTTTATTTCCCGGTTGCAGACTCTTGTCCTTGAACAGTAAAAAATGAGGCTGATTTGGGTTGCTGCGGGAGTTCGACTTCAAAGTTAATCATTCTTGCGGATATTTGCTTTTCACCTCTAACGATAAGCCCTTCGTTTGGACTTGGCATAGGGTTCTTGGCCAAAGGTACCGCGTCTGCAGCTGTGTACACACAAATATATAATCCTCGAGAGGTCTCTGATTTATTTGGTGCCGATCCATGTGCTAAACGCGTGTGCATTAGGCAAACATCTCCAGCCGATCCAACAACTGGAATTTGTTTGCTTTTAAGAAATGTCTCGGTGGCATCGTCAACCCGACCTATAAATTGTTTGCCATCATACAGGGAATACATTTTACCTTTGTGACTGCCGGGAACGACCATCAAACATCCATTATCTTCTGTTACGTCGTCTAATAATAAAAGTGCAGTAACAACGTCGTCATTTGAATGTGGGGTAAAGGCGAAGTCCTGGTGATAGTGAACAGTCGTATTTGCCCCTGGACACTTTAGATTAATCTTACAGTGATGAAATTTTACATTTACTCCGATGAGTTCAGCCACCATATCCACCATTTTAGAATCAGACATAACCTGAAAATAACTTTCCGAGATATCTGAAGGATTGTTTATTCTCCGTAATGCTGGTTTGAGTGCGGTGTGGTCAGCCCCCATATCAAACCGAGGGCGTCCGTCAATTGTTGGTTCTCCATACGGCTTTGTGTGTTGGCGACTTTCATCAACCCAAATCTTAATTTCTGACTGGAGCTTAGTTAACTGGTCTCGTGAGACTGCGTTTTTTGCCATTAGGTAACCGTCTACTTCGAAGCGTTCTCGTTCCTGTATTGTTAGAGTTGAGCGCACGGTTATCCTCCTTTTCTTTATATTGGTGCATAAATATACTTAATTAATTTATCTGATTACGATCAGTAAATTTTATCTTATTAGAATAAAAAAAGTTGCCATTGTCGAACGATTAATAAGTTCAAATCAATAGTTATCAGTGTTCAGACCTTATAGTGGGAAAATATTTGAAAAAAATAAACCTTCCCAAGGGTTATGAAAAACGTAGCTATAATAAAAATAGAATAGGTTGATCGATAGGGTATGAAAAGGTTAACTTTGATTAAATTTTAAATGGTCAATTTCATCATAGTTTACACAGAAGACTTAAGAAATGTCTGGTCAGATTTAAAACCAGCACACCTAGAACTAGGATAGGCGCATGGCAGTACTTCTAATACCAGGTTCTCCCGGAGAGCTCGTAGATAAAATTACTATATTAGAAATTAAAGCAGCTAAAATTTCTGAAAAAGTGAAGCAGTCAAATATACTTTATGAACTAGGAGTTTTGATGAAAAGTTATGAAGAAAACATAACTGTATCTGACAAGTTAACCGACCTGAAACGAGAATTAAAAAAAGTTAATGAGAGTTTGTGGGACATAGAAGATGATATTAGATCATGTGAAAGAAAGTCTGATTTTGGCTCTGATTTTATTAAATTAGCGCGGAGTGTGTATTTTGAAAATGATCGGCGAGCGAGCCTCAAAAAGGATATTAATATTCTTTTGGGTTCGAAAATAATTGAGGAAAAGTCCTACGCTGACTATTAGCCGGATCAAGGAGACTGATAATATGGCTCCGATAGCAGAGCGGGTTAAGGTGTTTTTTCTAGTTTTTGGATTGGTGCTTTTTATTCCTTTAGGTATAGTTACGAAGCAGTCTATGGCAACTACGTTCATATTAGTTGCTTCCGTACTAATAGTGACAACTTTTTTCCTGAGCCCAAAAAAATTAATTCCAAATAAATCTATCGTTTATGGTTTTTCTGTTTTTTGTCTGTATGCGTGCATTATTCATTTTGTGACAGTGGAATGTATTCCCTGTAAGTCACTTCTTTTTACTAAAATTTCTATGCTTGGATTAGTATTATGGGTGACAAGTTTGGACTTAAGCCGATTGGACTTTTTCCCGGAGTCTAAAATATCGTGGACGCTCAACATAAGTTTATTTTTAGCCTCTATTTTCTTAATAATTGAGTTCCTTAACGACGCTCTACTGTATAGATGGCTGAGCGATCGAATAAATGATCCAGAAGTAGCTCTTTCTCGCTATAATAGGGTCACGAGCGCGCTTGTTCTTTTTGTTTGGCCTGTTTCGTATTGGGCTTATCAGAGAGGAAATACAGTTGTAGCTATAAGTCTTATTATTGTAACTTTTTGTGCTGCCTTGTTAAGTCATTCTAATTCTGCACTAGTCGTTTCGGTTTTAGTACCTATCATCGCTATTTTAGGTTATTTTCTGCCAACCTTTGTCTTCTGGGCAGGTTTTTTTTCCTTGAGCATCTTCGCGCTTTCATCGCCATTCATATTCGTCTCGTTACTTAATTGGATTAAACCATTTTCTAACAGTATTCCCCCGTCTACTTTGGATCGAATTGAAATTTGGCACCGATCTGCCGTCGCAGTATTTGAGGCCCCCTGGTTTGGATATGGAATTGGCATCACAAGATATCTCACACTTCCACAAGAATTGATGGAAAAATATAAATACCACGTGACTCCTACAACGCACCCACATAACGCAGCCATTCAGCTCTGGCTGGAATTGGGTGTAATAGGCTTGTCCATTTTCCTTCTGCTTCTTTGTTTTGCTGTGCAACCTTTGAAGAGGGTTCCTAGCTCCTGTTTAGGTATAGCCCTCGCTGTTGCCGTTGGAGTTATTTTTACTTCCTTAGTCTCGTTTGGATTTTGGCAAGAAACGTGGCTAGGAATTATTGGTTTGGTTGTTATCTGTTTTAAGGTTGTAATCCAATATTCAAATAAAAAGTATTCATAGTAACTTAAGGGGATTTAAAAATGTCTGCTTATAGGTCGGTTCAAACTATAAAAAATATTAGTGTGATAGGAACGGGAACGATTGGTGCCAGTTGGGCTACATATTTTTTATCGAGAGGGTTTAAAGTAAAAGCATGGGATCCTGGCGATGAGTGGAAGGAAAGAATATTAGATTTCATAAATAAGGCTTGGCCCCAAATGAATGCTTTAGGTGCTAAACAGGAGTTTCAAGAAACAAATATTGAACTTTGTTCTAGTTTGGAGGATGCACTCTCAGAAGTAGATTTTGTGCAGGAGAGTGCTCCAGAACAACTCGAGCTAAAGCGATCATTATTCAAAAAAATTGATAAATATGCTGATAATAGTACGATAATTTCTTCCAGCACTTCTGGCTTGATTATGACTGAAATGCAGGATGGACTTGAGTACGCGAGCCGTTTTGTTGTTGGCCATCCGTTTAATCCACCACACCTCATTCCCCTTGTCGAGGTGGTAGGGGGCGAAAAGACTGACCCTTCAGCTGTTGATTGGGCAATTAATTTTTATAATAAGATTGGTAAGCACGGTATAAAAATAAATAAAGAGGTACCGGGCCATCTCGCAAACAGATTACAAGCTGCATTGTGGCGTGAAGCTGTTTTGGCAGTCCAAAACGATTTGGCTTCTGTGGAGGATATTAATGCGGCCGTAGCAATGGGGCCAGGCCTACGCTGGGCGTTGATGGGCCCTCATATGATTATGAATTTAACTGGTGGAACAGGTGGGTTTCGCAAAATGCTCGATCATTTCGGTCCGGGTATCGCGGACTGGTGGGAAACTATGAACGAAAATCCTGAGCTTGATGAAGCCTTAAAGCAAGAACTCATTAAAGGAATAAAAGTAGAGGCCAAGGGGCGGTCGATTGCTCAATTAGAAGAGGAAAGAGATGCACAGCTGGTAGAGCTTTTAAAAATGTTGCGTCGAAAAAAAAACTAGCAGCCTATTTGCCAATATGCTCCGCACCAAGCGCCTCAGTCGCTTGTCTTAAAATTTGGCGCGACCGATATAAAACCATTTCTAGCCAGTCTTTGCTTCCCGGGTGATAATGGTGTTTTATCTGCCTTTTTATTCTTTGCACGTCTGGGTTATCCCAGTTCACGTCGCCTTTGTTATGCAACCAATGATCCTCGCGAAGAGCCTTCCGACTTTGTTCTTGTGAGTAGGTGCCATATTCAAGAGCGATATATGAATATTTATTTCCAAGTTTCTGGTCCCAAAGTTCACGGCTTGTCCCATGTAGGGGTATCGATGATGACGTTCCTAATTCTGGCACGCCTACTGACTCCCCGTATGCATGGTTAACCCAATCAGAACCAGGTGTACTTGGAAGATGTCCTGAGATAGGTTCCCCATAACCGAACGGGCCAAGCCCTGTATGGAAATCAACTATAGCTGCAAAATCCGATTGGACTAATTCATAGTCCTTAATTATGCTTTCCAAAGTGTTCCTTGACCATGTTTCTTCAAATCCTCCAAAAAACATGCTGTGTGGATGTTTATATTGCCCTGATTTTCTAGCTCTCTGAAATGCCTTTTCTCCGTGAGCTTCACGATAACGACTAATCTCCAGCTCTGCTTTTTCCATGGTTTGGGCATCTAGTGAAGACGGCACAAAGTAATCTACTAATTCATCATGCCCCTCATTTGGGGGGAGAGGTTTTGAGAAATCTAAGTAATTGCGATTTAAGTCACATCCTTCTTCGGTAACACGTCTACACCATGAAAAACCAAAAGGATTTATCGCATGAATAAAAAGTAAGGCAACGTCAATTGGAAGATCTTCGACATTAGTACGAGACATCCAATCTATCTGACAACCCGATCCACAAAATCCTTCAACACCGTGCGTCCCTGATATCATCACTAATACACGTTTGGCATTACGTGGTCCCATCCAAGCGGTATCGCAACTCAATTCTTCTTTTAATGAGCCTATATTTGGGTTGATATAGCTTTGTATATCTATTTGTTTAGCTTTAGCTGCTTTTAAAAATCGATCCCTGGCTTCTTCATATGAGTCGGAAAAGGAGTTTCGGATTGATTCTAATAGATCCATTATGGTGCCATAAGTTTTGAAATTACTGATATATAAACAACATTAGTGCTATAGGATGATGCCTTTTCATTCGATTAGCACAAAATTAGAAGTAGCCCATACAACATACACGTAAGTTTATGAAAATAGATATAAATATTTAAGACATGATCCCTAGAAATTGATTGCTTATCTCTCTTGAATAGTTAATTTTTCTATAAAATATAAAAAATATATTGGTTAATCTTAAGTTTCTGAATTTACTCTAAAAGGACGGTTAAAATGGCAATAAATAAAATTATGACTGATTTCGAGACTGCCGTCTCTGGAGTAAAAGATGGGTCTACTATCTTGGTATCTGGTTTTGGCGGAGCTGGGATGCCGACTGAATTGTTAAATGCGCTTAGAGATCAGGGGGCTACCGACCTTACAATTGTATCAAACAATGCTGGAGTAGGACGTGAGGGAATAGGGGGTCTGCTGTCCGAAGGAAAGGTTAAAAAAATAATTTGTTCATATCCAAGGTCTGGGGGGTCGGTGATTTTCGAAGAAATGTGGGCCGCAGGGAAAGTTGAGTTAGAAGTAGTTCCCCAAGGTACCTTGAGCGAAAGAATCAGAGCTGCGGGAGCAGGTATCGGTGCCTTTTATACGCCAACTGGTGTGGGCACTCAGTTAGCTGAGGGAAAAGAAGTTAGAAAGATAAATGGTCGAGACCAGGTTTTGGAATATCCTCTAAAAGGTGATGTGGCATTTGTATTAGCGAAAGCCGCGGACCGTTGGGGCAATTTGATATATAACAAGTCAGCTCGAAATTTTGGTCCCGTTATGGCTCCTGCGGCAGATCTGACAGTGGTTCAGGTCCATGAGATCGTGGAATTAGGCGCTTTAGATCCTGAAGCTATTGTGACGCCGTCTATTTTTGTAGATAGAGTTGTAAAAATGGCTGGCCCAGGTCTAGGTGAGAGTGTTTAAAAGTTCAAAACTAAACAACTAATAGCTATTGTTCACTCTAACTAAGTTAAATTAAAATGAGAATGGTCCAGTTTCATTCTTTTTGACATTCGTGATGTATTCGATTGCAGCGGTCACCCCTCCACTAGCATATTTAATATTCAAATACCCCAGCGTTGACTCGACGGCGGATAGTGCGGCGTACAGCATTGGGGCATTTATGTCACCCATATGCCCTATTCTAAATGCTTTGCCATTCAAGTCGCCAAGACCGCCTCCTAATCCAACCATCATTTCGTCCCGGCAGATATCTCTAAACTGACCCGCATCTATACCATCTGATGTGAGTATGGTGGTAACGCCATTGGAGCGTTCTTTAGGTTCAACTGCATTCAGTGAGAGCGTTCCAGCCTGTCCCCAAACCTCGACAGCGGCATGCGTTGCGGCAGCCAAAACTCTGTGTCGTTCGAACACATTTTCTAAGCCTTCTTCAAATAGCATATTCAACGCTTCCCGCATGCCAAAAACCATTAGTTGGGGAGCTGTGCCGCAAAACTTCCTGTAATGCTCAGCTTCAAGCCTGGTTTTCCAATCCCAATAAAGCCGGGGCATCGTTGTCTCTTTAGTCGCCGATAAGGCTTTTTCTCCAGCTGCAACGATCCCTATGCCGGGTGGCATCATTAGCCCTTTTTGGGATGCACCAACGGTAACATCAATACCCCATTCATCCATCCTATAGTCGACAGTGCCCGCCGCTGCAACGGTATCTACAATTAAGAGACCAGGATGATCGGCGGAGTCTATAGCGGAACGAATTGCCGGTAAATCATTCGTTATACCGGTTGCCGTCTCGGTATGAATGATTAAGATGCCTTTAATCTCTTTCTTGGTGTCTTTCTTGAGATGTTCTTCTAGCGCTTCAATATCAATTGCTCGTCTCCAGTTCCCTGGTAACGTTTCCACCTCCAACATTAAAGCCTTTGCCATATTTGCCCATGCATTAGAAAAATTTCCAGTTTCTGGCACTAAAATTTTATCTCCGGGTGAAAACACATTAGTTAACGCTGCTTCCCATGCGCCATGCCCATTCGATGAATAAAGAAAAATTTCTCCCTCAGTGTTAAATACCTTTTTCATATCGAGGAAGCATGACATTGATACGTCTAGGAATTCTGGATCAGAAAGATCTAGAGTAGGTTGATGCATTGCATTCATAACACGATCTGGCACATGCGTGGGTCCCGGCGTATTTAAGAATTTTCGACCGCGTTTTGTTGCCATGCAACGACTCCATTCGGAAAAACTAAGACATATTTTAAACTATTGATTTTTCGGCAACATACATATCTGCTACTGAAAAAGAAATACAATTTTTTAGTAGTTTTTCAACTAGCTCTTTTATGAATATTTTTATAATCTCTACGAATTAGTATTGTATAAAAAACTAAGGATGTAGAGATGGCTATGGCTGGAATTGTAAGTGACGCTGAAAATAGACTTTCACGACGCCAAATCGCATGGCTAGTCGCTAATGAAATCCCAGATGGAGCATATGTGAACCTTGGTATTGGTATCCCCACGTTATGTGCAGATCATATGCCGAGTGAAAAAGAAATTCTTTTGCATAGTGAGAATGGTGTTCTTGGCTTTGGGCCACGACCTGAGGAAGGAAATGAAGATAGTGATTTAGTGAATGCGGGAAAGCAGCCGATCACTATGTTAAATGGGGGATCCTATTTCGTGCATTCAGATGCATTTAGCATGATCAGGGGTGGGCACATAGATATAGCAATGCTCGGAGCGTTTGAAGTCTCCGGGGAAGGTGATTTGGCAAATTGGACCACAAATAACCCAACATTTCCTCCAGGTGTTGGAGGTGCTATGGACCTTGCAGCGGGCGCAAAGGAAGTCTGGGTTCTCACCGAGCATCAGACGAAAGACGGTAATCCAAAGATCGTCAATAAGTGTTCATATCCGTTAACATCTGCTAAATGCGTGAAGCGGGTTTTTACTGATCTTGCAATTATGTCTATCGGTGACGGTGAGCTAATCGTTGAAGGAATGGTCGAAGGAATGACTATTGAAGAGCTTCAGAGGAGAACTGAACCAAAACTCCGGCTGTCAAATTCCTCAAACGTGCTGATTGCGCCGAATCTATAAGGATTGGTTTTTGTATCATTAACGTAATGATGATATCGTCAAAGGCGGTATCGTCTTTCTCATGATTTGTGGGCTAAGAGAAAAATGAGACAAAATTATCAAAAAAATGCAGAGTCCTAGAGGGATAATGATGACTGAAATTGTTGTAAGATCGGCGGAAGGTATTGATAAAAATGTAATTATCGAGATGCTACAGTCCCTACAAGATTACGAACGTGCCCTGCATCCAGGAAGACGACCAGGTGCTGATGTAGCCGAGTTTCGATATAAAAGAATCACTGATGCTGCAGAAAGCTTTAATGGCGCGGTGTTGGTTGCTATTGAAAAATCAGAGATTGTTGGACTGACCGCGGGATGGATGATAATTGATGAGGATCAATTGCAAGATATGGTACATCGGGAACATGGCTACATATCGGTTTTATTTGTAAGTCCGAAACATCGTGGAAAGAATATAGCCCAGAAACTTCTCATTTCTATTGAACAACATCTTGTTTCAGTTGGGGCAAATAGATTATCTATCAATACATTAGCGAGAAACGGTCCAGCCGTCACGGCCTCTCGAGCAGTCGGCTTTGAACCGTTCGAAGTGAAACTTGAGAAATTTATAGAGAATTAGAGCCCTTAGTATTTTGTCTGGGTGTTATATTTTAGTAAATTTGGGGCTAAAAATTGACTTTATTCCAACTTTACAGGCCAGATGGAGACGAAAGTGATTAAAAAACGACCAGAAGACTTACGCAGCCACAAATGGTTTGGGGTTGACGACCTTCGTTCATTTGGCCATCGGTCTCGTATCAAACAAATGGGTTATAGTAGGGAAGACTGGGCAGGAAAACCTGTAATAGGGATTATCAACACTTGGTCCGAGATAAACTCCTGTCATACTCATTTTCGTCAACGAGCGGAGGAAGTAAAAAGGGGAGTTTGGCAGGCAGGTGGCTTTCCAATAGAGATGCCAGCAATTTCGCTAGCTGAACCTTTTCAGAAGCCCTCCACTATGATGTATCGTAACCTCTTAGCAATGGAAACAGAAGAATTATTGCGCTCCTACCCTTGCGATGGCGTTGTTCTTATGGGGGGATGTGACAAGACAACTCCAGCGTTATTTATGGGAGCGGCCAGTATGGGGTTGCCAGCTATATTTTTGCCCGCGGGCCCTATGTTGAGAGGTAATTGGCGGGGTAATACTTTAGGATCTGGAAGTGATAGTTGGAAATATTGGGCTGAACTTCGAGCAGGAAAAATTGATGAAAAGGATTGGGAAGAAATAGAAGATGGTATTGCCCGTGCTCCCGGTACTTGTATGACGATGGGAACGGCTGCAACAATGATGTCGTCGGCGGATGCACTAGGATTGACGCTACCAGGTGTTAGTTCTATCCCTGCTGCCGATTCAAATCACTCACGTATGGCCACTCGTTCAGGGCGTCGTATCGTAGAAATGGTATGGACTGACTTGAAGCCGAGTGACATTCTTACAGAAAAAGCATTCGAAAATGCCATCACTTGCGTTATGGCTCTTGGTGGATCAACAAATGCAATTATTCATTTGATAGCAATGGCTGGAAGGCTTGGACTAAAACTTGACTTAGTTCGCTTTGACCAGATTTCAAAACGTACGCCATGGTTAGCCAATATAAGGCCTTCTGGAAAATATTTAATGGAAGACTTTTTCTATGCCGGTGGAGTTAGAGGTTTGATGGGTGAGTTGAAGGATCTACTGCATTTAGATTGTCTCACGGTTAACGGAAAAACGATTGGAGAAAACTTAAAAGGAGCTGATATCTACGACACAGATGTTATTTGTCGCAGGGAAACACCGTTATCGAAAGAAGGTGGATTGGCCGTATTGAATGGTAACCTTGCTCCAAATGGTGCGGTTATTAAACAGACAGCCTGCGATCCATCGCTTGTAAAACATAAAGGGCCAGCTGTTGTGTTTTCAGATTATAACGATATGGCTACCCGAATAGATGATGATGCGCTTGAGGTAACGAAGAATTCTGTTTTAGTCCTTAAAAATGCTGGGCCGCAGGGCGGACCGGGTATGCCTGAATGGGGTATGTTACCTATCCCGAAGAAACTCTTAAAGCAAGGCGTGCGTGATATGGTCAGAATATCAGATGCAAGAATGAGTGGAACAAGTTATGGAACATGTGTTCTACATGTTTCTCCAGAGAGCTTTGTTGGAGGTCCTTTGGCATTAGTTGAAACTGGTGATATCATTGAACTGGATATCTCCGCTCGAAAGTTAGAATTGCATGTTAAAGAAGATGAGTTAATTAGACGCAAAAAAGCCTGGATCCCGCCAGAAAAAAAATTTAAACGCGGCTTTGGTGCGATCTATGCCAACCATATAACTCAAGCAGATGTTGGGTGCGATTTCGATGTTTTAGAGGGAATAGAAGCGATAGCGGATCCGGAAATTCATTAGTATATTCAGACTTACACTAGGGGCAAGAAGTGTAGAAAGGTGATATTATGACAGTATCTTCTCTCACATTAGATGCGGCCTAGGCTGTTATTGATAGAAGAAAATCACTTGAAGGGATTGCAGAAGTAAGGTGTTGTGTTAATGGCTGATTTTGTTGCGGATGAGCGAAGGTCTTATAAAAAATGGAGTAAAGAAATTCTGCGTTACAGCGATCTAGATCCAGTAGGCCATGTTAATAATAATGCTTACGGGCAATTGGTGGAAAACGCACGTACTCTCCTATTCGATGACGCTCAGAAAATATACGGCGTAAATAATAAAGAGTTACAAACTAAGGATTGGGTGATCCGTAGGTTGGAGTTTGATTTTTTAAAGGAACTCAGATATCCAGGTGAGGTGGACGTTGGAATTGCAATAACCCGGTTTGGTAATAGCTCAATGATCGTACACCATGGGGTGTTTTCTAAAGATTATTGTGCGGCCACTGCTATGGGGGTAAGCGTTTATTTTGACTTGTCCAAGAGGGCGTCTTCACCTATCCCAAAAGAAATAAAACAAGCTATGAAAAACCTAGCAGGTTCCGAGCTACTTTGAATTCGCTCAATTCACAGGTGTTTTGAATGGGGTTCCATCACGCAACGCCATGAGATTGTCGTATAATATCATACCCATTTTCATTCTCGTTAAGTGGGTGGCGCTGGCCATGTGGGGGGTCAAAATAAGATTAGCGTCTATTTCTAATAAACTTTCAGGAACGGCGGGTTCATTCGGGAATACGTCGAGAGCAGCGCCACCAAGTCTGCCATCTTTCAAGCACCGGGCTAGGGCCTCATTATCAACCACTGTCCCTCGTGCAACATTCACAAGTAGACCGGTTGGCCCAATGGCTTCTATCACACGCTCGTCAATAATTTTTTCTGTTGTTTCACCCCCGGGAATTATAGCAACTAAGATTTCACAATCTTCAGCCATATCTATGAGGCTTTCGTAGTATTTAAAGTTTAATTCAGACCTTTTTGTTCTTTGATGGTATGCAATATCCATCTTGAAGGCCTTACAGCGGTCAGCAATTTCTAATCCAATTCGTCCAAGTCCTAAGATGCCAATTTTAGAACTATGTACATTGTGAACGTACTCGAAATTACCTTTTTTTTCCCAATCTCCAGAACGAATATACCGATCGGCATCGAGCACTTTTCTTCTACCTGCAAGGATAAGGCTTAGAGCCATATCTGCTACGCAGTCATTAAGTACATCTGGTGTGTTTACTACTGTAATCCCGCGTTTAGTCGCCGCTGGTATATCAACGCCGTCGTAACCTACTCCAAAATTCAAGATCAATTTCAAGTTTGGAACTGCGTCCATAAGTGCGGCTGGACAGTAATGCATTGTCCCGATTACTGAACACTTTGGACCATGCTCCGCAAGAAAGTCTTCTTTGTTATTCGCTTTATAAAGATGATGAGTTATTGCTATCTCGTCCAAACGGTCCATCGCAGGTTCATACCAAGGCGCATAGATTAAGACATGTGGTTTGTTCTGCATTTAACTATATCTTCTATTATTAAAAAGCTAAAAATTTTAAAAGTTCGACGCCTCAAATTCTATTACACAATCACCACAATCCCTTATGGGGTATAAAAGACTGGGAGCTCGACTTAAGAAGGCTTGGGCGAAGTACTGCGCCGTTGCTATTTTACTGTTTAAAAATTTTTTATCGCCTTGTTTATTTTTGAGTTGCATATCAGCTTCTATAACACTTCTTGCAAGCATCCATCCGCCGCTTATCAGACCCATCATCTCCAAAAAGGATGTTGCTCCAGCAGCGGCTTGACCGGGCTGTTTTGGGAATGTTGCTATCATCCAGGCAACTGCCGAATTTAGAGCATCTAGACTATTTTTAAGGTGGATAGATATACTTAATTGAATGGGGTTTTTAGTATCGAGTTGGTCAATTGTCTCTTGGACATTTTTTATGAAGGTGTGGACTGTTTCGCCTCCATTACGAACGACTTTTCGCCCTAACAAGTCCATGGCTTGAACTCCGTTTGTTCCTTCATAAATAGTCGTTATTCGTGCGTCTCTATAATGCTGTCCTGCTCCAGTTTCTTCCATAAAACCCATGCCACCGTGAACTTGTATATTAGTAGACGTGATAGCTAAACCGGTATCTGTACACCAGGCTTTTACTACAGGGATCATCAGTTCCAGCATAGCCTGTGCTTTTTCTCTTTCGTCTTTGTCCTCGATCTTGTTAGCACGGTCTAAATCGGCTGCAACCTCATAACACAAACCACGCATTGCCTCTATTTGACTTTTCATGCCGAGTAGCATGCGCCTAACGTCTGGATGTTCTATTATAGTTGAATTGTCGAGGGAACCTTGTATTGGTTTTCCTTGAACACGTTCTTTCGCAAAACTCACAGCCTGCTGATATGCTCTTTCTGCTATTGCTAAACCCTGAAGCCCAACGGCTAAACGTGCATTATTCATCATCACGAACATATATTCTATGCCGCGGTTCTCCTCACCAATCAAATATCCAATTGCACCGTCATTTTCGCCATAAGACATCACGCAGGTAGGACTGGCATGAATACCAATTTTATGTTCGATTGAGACAGGTCTGACATCGTTACGTTGCCCTAATGAACCATCGGCATTTATTAAAAACTTTGGCACTATAAATAGTGATAATCCTCTTGAACCAGGGGGGCCATCGGGAGACCTTGCAAGCACAAGATGTATGATATTTTCAGTCATATCGTGGTCGCCCCATGTGATATAAATTTTTTGACCTCTTATGCGATAGTGATCACCCTCCTTGATGGAGCTAGTGCGTATCGTGCCTAGATCCGTTCCTGACTGTGGTTCGGTGAGGTTCATAGTGCCAGTCCATTCTCCTGACACAAGTTTTTCAAGGTAAGTCTCTTTTTGAGTATTACTGGCATGGCGTTCTAACGCATCAATAGCTGCCTGAGTTAAGAGAGGGCACAAAGAGAAAGCCATATTAGCTGAATCCCACATTTCCCAAAGTGCTGTAGTTAACGTCCATGGAAGTCCTTGTCCTCCATGGACGGCATCAAATGGACTCGAATTCCATCCTGCTTGCGCCCATTGGTTGTAGGCGTTCCCAAAGCCTTCTGCAGCACGAACAATACCGTTTTCTATTTGCGCCCCTTTCGTGTCTCCGAGCTGATTTAAGGGAGCAAGGATATTGCTAGAGAATTTCCCGGCCTCCTCCAGAATTTGATCGGTTAAATTTGTGTCTATTCCCTCAAAACCTGGTAGTTTAGTTATCTCATTCAGACCAACCACATGGTTTAGAACAAAACGCATGTCTTCAAGCGGTGCGCTGTAAGGAGTCATTTAATCATTATCCCTTGGTATCTTTTAAAGTAGCCAAATATTGTCCTAGCCTAAGTTTGGTAATGTGTCTACAATCATGTTAGTTTTCAACGATTTACAATCATCCTGAGTTTTTTTAGAAGCTTGGACGTATTTCCAAACCGTAATTTTATAGTTTAAAAGATATCTCTTAATGCATTAACCCAACGCGTTGTGAGCTGAATCATTTCTTTGTCCAATGGTAATGGCTGAGAAGAAAATTTTGAGATAACTAATTCTTTCTCTATGTCCACAAATAAGTGTTGGCCATGAACACCAAGGCCAAAGATTATTTTTGCATCCTTGCCTATTCTCTCCGCGTACCATTTGGATCGATAACTCATATCCATCGAGGGATAGTACTGTGCAAAATCACCCTTGTTCCATGCTTGTTTGCTACCATTACATTTAATATCGGTTATCCAGTCTGACGGTATTATTTGCCTCTCATTATATACCCCGTTATTTATGATGAGCTGCCCTATAATGGCGAGATCTCTTGCAGTTGAACTCATACCTCCTGCAACTCGGGGCGCACCCAGTCTGTCGACGGTTATACTAGCTGGATATGTTGCGCCCATTGGCTTCCATATTAATTCTTCCATTAGATCTGCATATCTAGAACCAGAGGCTTTTTCTATTAACCAACCCAGCAAGTCAGTATTTGGTGACACATAGTGAAATTTTCCGCCATGGGGTCCATCGGACTCTGTTAATAAATTATAAAAAGATCTCAAATCGCTTTCGGGTTCATTCTTAGCGACCGGATTCCAGTTCGTAGCTTTACGATATTCTATTATTTTCCCCTGAGTTGCCAAATAATCTTCTTCAAATACAACACCTGTTCGCATGTCTAACAGTTGTCGGATTGATACGCCTCGATACGCGGTGCGTTCCAACTCGGGTAAGATATCTGTAGCTAGATGATCTGGTTTAAAAAGATTCTGATCGACGAGAATACCGATCAGGAGACCTAGAAGAGATTTAGAGACGGACATAAGAATATGCTGACTACTTGGGGTCATTCCTGAAAAATACTTCTCCTCGATAATTACTCCCGATTTAAGAATGACAAGTGCATCCGTATGAGTGGTTTCTAAAAATTCGTTATGATCAATATATCGATTGCTGAGTCCTTTTATTTTGATGTTTCTAAAGTCCATTTCTTCAGTTCTGAAATTTTGGATTGCAGTGGGATCATTCAATATCGTAGCTGATGGGACTATTTCTCCCACATGATGAAAGGCCCAAGAATTGAAAGGGGCTGTCCTCCAATTTCCAAGTGTGACTTGCTGCTCTTGCGAATTAGGAAAATTCTTCATCAATTCGGGCATTTTATCCCCACCTCAAATTACCTTTCCAGGATTCATTATTGAATTTGGATCAAGGGCGGTTTTAATTTTCTGCATTACTTGCAAAGCTGTTTCAGTTTTATAATGCGTAAGTTCTTCTCGCTTCAATTGCCCTATTCCATGTTCTGCACTAATCGAGCCTCCGTACTTGTGTACTGTGCGATGAACCGCCTCATTAATTTCACCCCAGTTATCTATGAAGTCTTCTGTTTTTCCAAGCTCAGGCTCTGCTACATTAAAATGTAAATTGCCATCGCCGGCGTGACCAAACGCAATAAGCCTCGCTTCAGGTTCTACCTCCAGTACGGCATTCCAGGCGTTCTCATAGAATTCTGGGATTACGGAAATGGGTACTGAGATGTCGTGCTTAATAGAGGCACCTTCTATTTTCTGCGATTCTGTAGCGTTTTCTCGAAGTGACCAGAAGGCTTGCCTTTGAACTTCAGATTGGGCCAGGGCCGCATCTAGTATTAAACCATCTTCCATAGCTTTACCGAGAATAGTTTCAAATCTGCTGTAAAGTTCGCGATTATCTTCTGCAGTTGATACTAACTCCAATAATACATAGTGTTGGTAACGTTGATTGAGCGGGTCTTGGCTGTTGGGAATGTGCTTAAGCACCAAGTCCATAACGAGCCGAGATATTAACTCAAACGTTTCAACACAATCACCACTTTCGGTCCTCGCCCTATTCAATAACTCGATGGCGGCAGAAACGCTGCTGACAGCGCAATAAGCTGCATAAATCCCGCGCGGCTTTGGAAATAGCTTCAAGACTGCTGCCGTTATTATTCCTAGAGTTCCCTCTGAACCAAGGAATAAATGTTTAAGATCATAACCTGTATTATCTTTTCTTAAAGCATGCAAACCTTCCAATATCTGTCCGTCTGGAAGAACCACCTCGAGACCTAATACAAGTTCCCTCGCATTGCCATATCGTAAAACATTTGTGCCGCCTGCATTCGTTGCCAGATTGCCGCCTATCATGCAACTTCCTTCAGCGGCCAAGCTCAAAGGAAAATATCTATCTGACTCGCTTGCGATTTGTTGAAGCTTTTGCAGGATGCAGCCGGCTTCGACTGTCATTGCATAATTATTTTTATCGAAATCTCGTATTCTATTCATTCGTGAAAGACACAGAACAATTGATGGACTACTTTCGAGGGGAACAGAACCTCCGCACATACTTGTATTTCCACCCTGCGGAACGATTGGCATCATTGCTTGAGCGCAAATTTTTACGATATCTGCTACTTCTTGTGTTGTTTTGGGATAAACTACTAATTCTGCCCTCCCTTTGTATATACCTCTCCAGTCAACCACATGCGGCTGCATCGCATCTAGTTCTGTTATGTAGCCGTTTGGACCGATGAGTGTTTTAATTTTATCCAGTGCCTCCAGCTGAGCAGCCGATAATTCATATGTTTCGTCTCTGGCGTTACTCAAACTTGGCATCGCAATTTTTCATCCCATCTTTATTTCAAATTGTCGTGTATAGATAACAGAAAATGCTTTGTTCTATCAACTGGGTAAAGGTCTATCTAGGAGCTGCTGCCCGTTTTAATCGATCGTTGATTGCGATTCCTAGTCCATGCTCTGGTATAGGAGCAACTGCGATCCCGGTAATGTTATTTTGATCCAGGTCTCGTAGCATTCGGAATAGATTCGCTGCAGCTTCGTTTAGCTCTGCGGTTTCGCTTAAGTTTTTTGATCCTACGATTGAATTTTTTCCAAATCCTAAGAACACTTCACCAGTTTGTATACATGTAGCATTCAATCTGACTTTACAATTCGGCGCATAATGACTTTCCAGCATTCCAGGTGCAGTAATCTTCGCCATTTTATTTGCCAGGATTATAGGGCCAAAATTATTTTCAATATCAATTTGAGTAATGGAGCCAGGCCTGAGTATCGTGGGGTTGGCTCCCGACACATCTAGCACGGTGGATTCTAAACCTACCCTGCAATCGCCGCCGTCTAAAATAATACCTAATTCATTTTGGAATTCATTTAAAACATCTTCTGCTCTTGTGGGACTTATCCTTCCTGATTTATTTGCGCTAGGTGCTGCTATTGGACGACCAGTTAGTTTTATAAGTTCATTGGCAATGGGATGATCCGATACTCTTAAAGCAACGGTAGACAGACCCGCTGTCGTTAACCACGATATGGGACAACCTCTTTTTCTATTTAAAATGAGGGTCAGCGGCCCGGGCCAGAAACGCCTAGCAATTGCTAGTGCGTTTTTTGAGAATATACCGTAATGTTGTGCTTCCTCTAGGGATCTCACATGAGTAATTAATGGGTTGAATTCTGGACGTCCTTTTATCGCAAATATCTTCGCAACGGCAGAATCATTGGTGGCATCAGCACCAAGACCATAGACCGTTTCAGTCGGGAAGGCTGCTAACTCTCCTCCTCGAAGTTTAATTGCAGCGTGGGTGATTTTTTCTTGTGTAGAAGCCTTTACGATCATTTATAAACTAATCCAAGTTTAGGAATAGGCCTGCCCCAGTGATTTCATCCTAAAACTGAACGTCAAATGAAATTAATTTAAACTAGGTTTTTTTTAAGTTATACTGTTGTTGCATAACAAATAAACAATTTTATTGAATAAACCGCATTATCTACTGGGAATCGTTATACAAATTTCAAAAAATCGTTAAAGCCAAAACGTTTTAAAAATAAGCTGAACCGTGTTCTAGGAGATTATGTCATGGAACCTCCAATCTGGTCGACTGTCTTGGATCACGTTTGTATTCAGACATCTGACACCAGGGCCATGCGAGACTTTTACCGTGATGCTCTAAGCATGCGAGAAATAAGACTTAATAAAACTTCTTGGTTGCTAGAGGGAGCGGAAAGACGACTCATTCTCGCTGAGGGGACCTCTAAGACGATTGGCTATAGCGGGTTTCGAGTTTTAAATGATAATAAATTGATTTCTTTTCGCAAAGCTATAGGGGAAAAAGGGGCTACCGTAGTAGAAAATCCTTCCCCCCTATTTCAACAAGGTGCATTTGCTGTGGTTGACCCGGATGGAAATAAAATTTCTTTTGGTGTAACGTCATCAGCCGATCCAAAACCTGAGGGGTTAGAAGGGAGGTTACAGCATGTAGTCGTAGCAAGTCCTGGCCTTGATAAGATGATCGATTATTACCAGAAAGTGCTGGGTTTTCTTCCCTCCGATCATGTCATTAGTGATGATGGTAAAATTACGGCTGCGTTTTATAGATCTGATCCTGAGCACCACACTTTTGCAGTCTTCGCGGCTGCAGAAAAAGCCTTCGACCACCTCGCGTTTGAGACACCGTCTTGGAACTATATTCGCGATTGGGCAGATCGCCTAGCTTCCTTTGATATTCCAATCTGGTGGGGGCCGGGGCGACACGGGGCTGGTAATAATTTATTCTTCATGATCTTGGATCCTGACGGTAATAAGATAGAATTTTCAGCCGAGCTGGAGCAGATGGATTTTGATCATCCAGTCAGACACTGGCCTCATGATCGACGCACGCTTAACTTGTGGGGAAACGCCTGGATGCGCGCTGAGAATTAATTTCTATTCTACTTACCACTAGCGATAAACCAACCATTTAAAAAATCAGGTTTAGCATATTGAAACTGGGTGCCATCAAAACCTGTCATTTTGCCGCCCGCTGCAATTAAAACAGCGTGTCCTGCCGCAGTATCCCATTCCATTGTAGGTCCTGTTCTTGGATAAATATCAGCCTTGCCTTCTGCAATTAGACAGAACTTGAGAGAAGACCCTCTTGAGATAGATTGTTCAACTTCAAGCTCTGATATAAAAGTTTCTAATTCGGGACTGCGATGTGATCGGCTAGCAACAACGGTTATCTTCTGTTGATTGGCTTTTCTCACGCCAATCTTCTGCTGGACACTATCTTTAATCCGGAGTGCACCATCTGCAAGAGATCCTGCCCAAACGCAGTTATCGACGGGGGTTGAAACCACACCCAAGATTGGTATTCCTGATTGGATTAGTCCAATGTTTACCGTAAAATCTCCATTCCGATTAATAAATTCCTTTGTTCCATCCAAAGGATCGACAAGCCAAAATGTACCACCACTAACATCGGGGATTTGTCCCATTGCCACACGTTCCTCCGCTATGATTGGAATTTCTGGCGTTAAACGGGTTAAAGCAGGAATGATATAATCCTCAGCGGCTTGGTCAGCGGCTGTCACTGGGGAGCCATCTGATTTTTGCATTACAGAGAACTGGTCATCGTAGAACCGTAGGATTATATTTCCGGCAGAAAGTGCAATTTCTACAACATCGTCTATTAGTCCCGAATATGACATTATGATCCCGCAGTCAAAAAAAGTTACCGTTTATTCACATAGATTGTTATAATCATACAGTTGTGGGATGTATGTGTAAATTTGTGTTGAAGAGCAATAGATGTGTGGACGATACACTCTTTCAGAAGCGCCAGAAGCTCTGAGGTTACAGTTTCAATTTGATACCTCACTCAATATTGAGCCTCGCTACAATATAGCACCAGGTCAGTTAGCTCCAGTCGTTATAAATAGTCAATCGGGACGACAAATTTTCATGTTTCAATGGGGACTCTCTGCCAAAGGGAGGCCACAAGAACCGCTATTAAATAGTTTAATCAATGCGCGGGCAGAGTCTCTTCTGGATAGGCCATCATTTAAGGAAGCTTTTTTAAAACGCCGTTGTTTGGTTATCGCCGACGGGTTTTATGAGTGGAAAACCGAATACAGGACGAAGCAACCATATCGGATCCACTTAAAAAATAATACGCCTCTTGCATTTGCAGGGATTTGGGAAAAAAGCCAAGCAGATAATAGTGGAGGACCACAGCCGAATAAGTTTGCCATTATCACTACTGCAGCGGTTTATTCTATAAGTCACATACATAGTCGGATGCCTGTTATATTGAACCCAGGAGATTATGAAAATTGGCTAGATGGAGATGGATTGGAGATAATCAAAAAATTAGGCACATATAATTATATGGACCTATACTTCTATAAAGTTCCTCCAGAGGTAGGTAACATAAACAATGACTCCCGGGAACTTCTCAAGGAATACGATCCGCCTCAATTAGCCCTATTTTAAACAATAATAAGAGCCCGTAGTTGATTTCTCATACCGAAGGTATTCTATGAAAATAAGCTAAATATAAGCTCGGTGATTTGTTGAAACACAAAAGGGAATTCAAAATATAAGAAACTCCCAACTGCAGTGCAGGACGAAAAGAAACAGACGAAGGCAATTGCAAGAATTAGTTTCCGATGACTTTTCTTTTTAATGTTTGATTTTGAGGGGCTAGTATTAGCTTTTGTCGTCTGAGTACAACTTTCGCTTGCGCTCTTGTCGGAAGCCACATTATCGAGCGTTTTACAAATATTTTCTATGAAGGATTGGTTAAGATACTTTGTATTGACCAACAAAACTACTTTATACCCCCAGCGTTGGCGGGAATTATCGAAAGAGTAGTGAGCAATTCGAAATTTGCCATTAAGTTCACTTCTGTAATTCAGGGCAAATTCTTTTTTAACTTCTTCTAAGGAACCTGATTTTTTAACAGTTTCCCAAGTATGGTTCTGTATCTTTTGGAAGAGGAAATAATCGGCCCTTAGAAATTTTTTTATATCGCCTTCAATTACCATTGGTGGTTCTGTTGTATCAAAAGTGCAGCGTCGGAACTATTTATGGGGCGCGAAAAATAAAACCCCTGAGCGAATTGACAACCCAAAGCGGATAACTGAGCATCTTGTTCGCCGGTTTCTACTCCTTCGGCGATTACATCAAGTTTCAAATTATGCGCCAGCATTATAATTGTCCGAATAATTTCCATATTACGGAAGTTTCGGCTCATATCGTGGACGAAAGATCTATCAATCTTCAGGGTGTCGATAGGGAATGTATGAAGGTAGCTAAGCGATGAATAACCCGTTCCAAAATCGTCAACGCAAACCTTTATATTCAAATCTTTTAATTGGTTCAGCATGCTTACAGAGCGTTGGGCGTTTTGCATAAGAGCACTTTCGGTTATCTCTATTTTTAAAAACTCTGCATCGAAACCCGATTTCTCAATATTTTCAACTATCGCGTCCACTAAATTAGGATCTGAAAATTGTCGACTGGATAGATTTATACTTATTTCGAGTTGGTCTTCTTTCTTTTTGCTTTTGTTCCACGCCGCTATTTGTTTGCATGCTTTCCCTAAGACCCACTGTCCCAAGTCGTATATTAGGCCTGTTTCTTCTGCAAGCGGGATGAACTCGTTTGGTGATATCACCCCACGACTTCGGTGGCTCCATCTTAAAAGAGCCTCGAATCCAGATATGGTACGATCCCGCATCGATATAATGGGTTGATAATGAAGTTCCATTTCGTCACGATCTAACGCTCGTCTGAGATCGGTGTCTAGATCGATTGGTGAAAGACTAGATTGTCTAAATTGTGGTTGGAAAACAATGCTTTGAGACTTACCGTCGCGTTTTGCACGATACATTGCTAATTCTGAGTCTCTAAGAATTTCTTCTGGAGTTTTATAATTATTATCTGAATGGGCGATACCCATTGATGCCGACGCAAAAACTTCTTTGTCTCCTAGAAAAAAAGGTTTGGAAAATGAATGTTGTATATCTTTGGCAATTACTTCAACATCCCTTACACTATCGATGTCCTGGAGTAATATAGAGAACTCGTCGCCGCCAAGTCGAGCTACTGTATCGCCGATTGGAATTGTCTCCTTTAAACGCGCCGATATCAATTGCAAGAGTTCATCTCCATGGATGTGTCCAAGACTTTCATTGACAAGGCGAAAGCGGTCTAAGTCGATAAATATTATAGCAAACGAAGTCTTTGGATGTCTTTTAAGTCTAACAAGGGATTGGCGGATACGATCTAAAAGAAGTGTTCTATTGGGAATACTGGTTAGAGTGTCATGAAGAGCGTCGTATATCATCTGTTCTTCATTCGATTTTCTTTCACTCACGTCCGTCTGTGACCCTGCAAACCTTGTTGCTCTCCCACTGGACGTTCTGATGGCCAATCCCTTTGCCATCATCCAAAGATAATTATCGCTGAAATGCCTTATTCGATATTCGATTTCAAAATTAGATGTAGTACCTTCCAAATATGCATCTATCGATGCTCTTACTCGGTCATGATCTTCCTGGTGGATTCGACTCAGCCATTCATCGGGAGTATCACTGATCTCATCATCATTAAAGCCCAGCATCTCCTTCCATCTGTCAGAATAATATATTCTATTTGTTTTCAGATCCCAATCCCAAAGACCGTCATTGGAAGCTCGCATAGCAAGAGAATAACGTTCCTCGTTTTGACTCAAATATTCTTTGTTCTGTTTACTCAAATGGTGTACTCCCAGATGCTCGAGAGCATTATTATCAGCATTCGTCGGTAGGGGCTCCGTGTGAAAACAAAGGATCGAGTTGTTTTAGCTCTCAAACGGCGATCTATACCAATTATAATTTTCTTTTTTAAGGTATCAGCATTTGTGGCATGTTGTCACTGAAATCCAGAGTTTTCTGAAGAATTTTGATTTCTAATCATTTTTGCATAGTAGTGGTACACCCAATGAATTTTAGCGGAGGGGGTCAGTTTTTACCTAAGTGACAGTTTTGTTGTTTTTTTAGAATAGATTGGTAGCGTTGCATAGCGCGCAGATTAATTTTTAGGCATGGTATCAACCAGAACAAAACATAAGTAAATTGTGACTAAACCATAAAATAATCTGAAGCATTTCATTGAGCAAAATTCACTAGTTCCATAAAGAAATTATGGATAATTTCACCATTTATTTTGTCTGTTTGTATTAGCGTTTCTGGGAAACTCATTTATATATAGGTATTTAATACTAATTATTACTTAATAATCCGCAGTTAAATCGTTGAGGAGTTGGGGAATGGCTGAAGCTTGCGAACTGTCGGCATTGGAAGCACGACAGAAAATTAAGGAAGGCACGTTAACTTCTGAAAGATTGATACAATCATGTTTGGAGCGGATTAATCGGCGATCAGATGAGGTGGGAGCTTGGACCTTTATTGATCCAGAGTTGGCACTGTTGTCTGCGATTAATTCTGATAAGACTGGAAATATTGGGCCTCTTGGTGGTTTGCCGATTGGGATAAAGGATATTATTGATACCAAGACAATGCCTACAACGTATGGATCATCAATTTATGGATTGAACCAACCGAATAAAGATGCTGCATGCGTGCATAAGGTCAGAGAACATGGCGGCGTTATTTTAGGAAAAACGGTAACAACAGAATTTGCCTGGCGCAATCCCGGAAAGACGAAAAACCCACATAATCCCTCACATACACCGGGTGGGTCGTCGAGTGGATCGGCAGCAGGGGTTGCAGATTTTCAGATGCCGCTTGCTTTCGGGACGCAAACAGCGGGTTCTGTGATTCGGCCTGCGTCGTATTGTGGTGTTGTTGGTTTTAAACCAACCGTTGGAACGCATGACAGGTCAGGAGTTAAGGAACTATCGAATTATTTAGATACTGTCGGTGTTTTTGCGAGAAGTGTTGTGGATGTGAGCTTTTTTGATTTCGCACTGAGGGACGAAGCAATTCCAGATTTATCGATTTTTGATGAGCAGTCTCCAAGAATTGGTCTAATGGTTCCATTTCGAAACGATGCATCGGAAGTGGTTCTCAACAATTTAGAAGAGGTGAGTAAAATTGCAGAAACAAAAGGAGCGGCAATCACTGATATACCATCTTCAACTGGTTTTGAAAAATTAGCAGATATACAGACTGTTATTATGCTTGGTGATGCAGGCAAAGCTCTCGAGTGGGAATATGAATTTCATCCCGAGCGACTCATACAGTTTTATAAGGATAGTATTGCCACGGGACAGGCAATATCGACAAAGGGCTTAGCGGCAATGAAGTCCAAAGCGGACGCGGCACGCCAAAAGTATATGGAATTATTTGAAAACATAGATATCATTCTGACTTTGTCATCTGGCGATGAAGCACCAAAAGGTTTGGGCTTCACTGGTGATCCGCTATTCAACAGAGTTTGGACATTACTTGGATGGCCGTGTGTTAATATCCCATTTGGTAAGGGGAGTAACGAATTGCCCTTGGGTGTTCAAGTAATTGGGCCTACCGGATCGGATGCTAAAACACTTGCCGCTGCCGCTTGGTTAGAGAGTGTTCTTTTGCGGAAATAGTGTTTTTGGCAAAATAGAAACTTTCTTTGTTCAATGTTTGATTGGGATTTGACCGGTAACGTTTCTGGAAAAGGTCTGAATTTAAAAATGTCTAACGAATAGAAGGTTTTAATTAATTGCTTTTATTATCAAGAAAAAAATATTCAAGAATAATGAGCGCGTTGACCGGTTTTTATGCAGTTGGGTTGCTTGTATTGGGACTTGGTTATTCTTTTTTTTCGGATTCGAATGCCTATAAAATAAGTCCTGAATTATCGGAGCCACAGCCAACATTTATAGAAAGCAAACCCGAAGAGATATCTTCGAAGTTAGAAAATGATCAGGCCGTTGATACCACTGAAATAAGATTGCAATTAAACGAGCCAGATCTTTTAAACAATGGTGAAAGGATATACAGAACTCATTGTGCCGTCTGTCATGGTATTAATTTAGAGGGTCAAAAAGGGTGGAATATAAAAGATGGACAAAATAATATACTGGCCCCACCGCACGACGAAACAGGACATACATGGCATCATTCGGATGAGGATTTATTTTTTATAACTAAATATGGTGGGACCGGCAAAGCTGGTGGCGCGTCAGCGATGCCGGGATATGAGCAGATACTCAGTGATAAAGAAATTATTTCGGTTTTGTCTTTCATTAAGAGTACTTGGCCAGTCCAAATTCGACTTCAACACGATTACATCAACGAACAGACAGTAAAAAAATGATTATAAAACTAAAGCCAAACCATGTTAAGTTTCTAGCCTTCATCCTGATAGGTTTCATCGGTTTCATAGTGCTTGTTCCCGCAGCCCAGTCGGATCAAGAATGGCAAAAATTAGTTGATAAAGCAGGGGCCGCCTATGAAAACGGAGACTCGGTCAAAGCGTTAGATCTCCTAAAAGGCGCTGTTCAACTAACAGATAGCGGGACGGAAGCTCGTGCAGCCGTCTTGAATAACCTGGCAATTGTTATCGAGGCAAGTGGTGATCTCGATGGTGCAGAAAGTTTATATACCAAGGTTATTGGCCTTTGGGCGGAATTAAAGGGATCAGACCATCCAAATGTTACACGAACCCTAGGCAACCTTGCTGATTTGAATCATAGACGCGGCCAGTTAGATGATGCCCTTGAAGCTTATAAATTGGCTGTGGCAACCATTGATCAAAATAATACCGTGGAGGCTAAGGAGGTGAAACGAGCAATTTACGTCAGTTATGCTAAATTACTTCGTGAGTTGGGCCACAACACTGAGGCAGATAGAGTTTTACAAAAAGTCTTCCAGAAGCCCAAATAGTTCATTCACTCTCTCTGTCTTTTAAATGCTGAATTTTTCATCAATGTAAGATAACAATTTCGTCGTTGACTCACCGATACCCTGCTCCCCTGTATCTATAACTAATTCGGGGTTTCTGGGCTTCTCGTACGGGGCCGATATTCCAGTGAAATCTGATATCTCTCCATTTCGCGCCTTCACATAGAGGCCCTTTGGGTCCCTATTTTCACATATTTCTAAATCGGCTTCGATAAAAACTTCATGATATATGTCACCGGCTATTGCCCTAATTCGATCGCGGTCTTGCTTATACGGTGAAATAAACGCGGTAATAACTAATATTCCAGCCTCAGCGAATAATTTGGCTACTTCACCTATTCTTCGAATATTTTCTGTTCTGTCTTCTGGGGAAAAACCCAGGTCTGCAGATAGACCAAATCGTATGTTATCACCATCAAGAACGTTTACTTGATAACCTTTCAAAAATAACTGATGTTCAGCTTCGATTGCTATAGTAGATTTCCCCGCACCTGATAGTCCAGTTAACCATATTATACCACCTTTGTGGCCGTTATTAGCGATGCGGGCATTAATATCTACACGGGATGAAACGGCCATTATGTTTTCTGAGGTGACATCATAAAGGCCTCGCTGATCTGCATAGCCTTGCATTGAGACGATACCGCCTCCAACTGTCTCATATTCATTTATCAGCACAAACCGACCCGTTCGGTGGTTCTCCTCGAAAGGATCTAGAGCTACCGTGGATTTTGTTCTAAATACAACTTCACCGATATCATTCTTTTCTAAAAGATCTACGTCAATTGCTTCGAGGCTGCTTAAATCGATCTTATTTTCAATGGATTGTACCTCCGAAATATGCTCTGCAGTACCAATCTTTATTTTCAAACGGTCCCCGGCAATGATTGGCTTATTCCCAATCCAGAAAACTTTTCCTCTGAATACATTCGTTTCAATAGGAGCGTCCGTAGAAAGGCTAGCAATGTGACCCCGTTCGATAAATATTTCTTCATTCAAAATTATACCGACTGATTCGCCGGCTATTGCTTTTGTTTTTTGATCTTTTGCATTCCACGCCTCAAAAGATTCTATAGCCGCTCTCTTGTTAGAAGGGGTAAATAAAAGTTCATCTCCTATTTTCAATGTCCCACTTTCAATTCTACCTACAATGATCCGACGCTCATCAAACTTATAAACATCTTGAATAGGAAGCCGCGTGGGTAAGTCATTTGTTGAATTTACCTCTGGCAATTGATCTAAGATATCTATGAAACTTGCTCCGGTATACCAAGGCATTTTTTCTGATAAATCAATCAAGCCCTGCCCGTCACGGGCAGAAATAGGTACGACAGCCTTACAGTCCAAATCAATTTCTGAGAGATATTCAACTATCTGTTTTTTCAAGTGATTAAATTTTCTCTGTGAATATTCAATCAAGTCC
>QBVV01000015.1 GCA_003284265.1 SAR116 cluster bacterium AG-313-A07 | reverse complement strand
TTATCCATTGGACCGTTGTTCTTTTCCCAGTCACCAATAGCTCCGACGTTAGAAACATTTGTATATCCCATATCAACAAGTGTTTTACCAGTCAAAGCGGCTTGACCACCCGCACCACAAACTAGAATTAGTTCGGAATCTTTTTTTAGTGCTTCGTTGTAAAGGCCGGTAGCTTCGTCAGCTACAAATTCAATTAGCCCACGTTGTATTTTTAGTGCACCAGAAATAGTCCCTGTTTTTTCTATATCGGAACTATCTCGTACATCTATGAAAATAGTTGAACCTGCTTTGTGTTTTTCTATGGCGTCGGCCACATCGATTTTTTTTACTACTGCATTGGCCTCTTCTAAGTAATCTTTAGCGGTTTTCATTCTCTGTTCCTTTCAATTGTTGCGGGATGTCGTTGTAAAGTTTTTTTAAGGAAGCCTCATAGTTAGCCTGAATGTTTCCAGATTTATTTTTGTAAACCTCTGTGTGATTTCGTAGACCTTTTGCTGTTGTCTATCAAGGCGCTTCTATAAAAAAATCTATTACGTTTAACATGTAATGGATATCCAAATTTCATCTTTCTATTTTTTTAGAAACTTGTCGGCCCCTCTTAAAGAAAAGAAACGAATGGACCATAATTTAATAGTTATTAAATGTCTTCAGGATAAAATTCTATTACCAGTCTTCCTCTTGTTCCCCCTGCCTCCAAACGTTCGTGGGCAGCGGACACATTTTCCGGTTTATATGTACTGGCCATACGGAGTGTAAGTTTCTGCTCATCGACAAGTTTTCTTAACTGATTTAGCTTTTCGAATTCACCATCATAATTTCTTACAAAGGTTTGCGAGAAATTTATAGAACGTTCCGGTTCTCCTTTAAAGCCTCGAACAGCGGTAAATGCCCCACCATTCCGCACCGCGGCAATCACTATTTCGTTTTGTACTGCCCCATCAGCAATTCCATCCACGCCCCCTGGAAACTCTTTTCGAATAGCCGAAGCAATATTTGGACCACGCGGGACGATATAATCGGCACCAAGAGATTTTACGAGGTCATAGTCTTTATCGGCAGCATCAGCTATTACTGTGAGCCCATCATTTTTCGCTAGTTCTATTATATAACCACCATAAGCGCCTGCCGAGCCGGTAACGGCTAAAACCGAACCAGCTTGCAAACCCATTAAATCCAATGATAAGCGTGCGGTAAGACTATTCATAGGTAGGGTGCATGCCTCGACGTGAGATGTATTTCTTGGCGCAGGTACTACCGCATTAGCTTTTAAGACAATTTGTTCACGATATGCACCATGAATGCCTTTTGGAACAACCATAGCGATTACTCGATCTCCGACACTCACGCCTGTATCCACACCGTGACCAATTTGATCAACAATTCCTGCTATGTCCATGCCGGGCACATAGGGGAATGGGTCTACCTTTTGACGCTCAGAATGACTACCGTTACGCGACATAATATCTGTTGGGTTAACAGCGGCGGCGTGAATACGGATACGGACTTCGCCTTTTCCCGCATTTACCTCTGGCACCTCTATCATTTCTAAGACTTCTGGGCCGCCATACTTCCCATGACCGATAGCTCGCATTGATTTTCCTCTTAACTTCATAAAAATTTTTTTTCAGATCGTATTAGTTAACGTTTACCAAACTTCTCCAAAGGGTCGCAGTTCCACATTAAAAGACCATGTTGACCTATCCTGATGAGCAACATGAAACATTTCATCTGCAATCGCGCTAGCTTTCGAAAAAAAATCATCGGGTTTGCCCGCACCCATTATTGGGCGAGTGCGTGGGGTGTCGATTAACGCATCTATAATAAAATAAGCCGTATGTATACCTTTTGGTCCGAATTCACGCGCGATAGATTCGGCTAAAATACGTTGAGCTGCCTTTGTTGAGGCAAAAAAACCCCAATTTGTAATTCCCCGAGTTGCGGATGTGTTGCCAGTGACAAGTATTGTTCCTTGACCTGCTTTCAACATTTCAGGGATGGTTTCGCGAGCAAGGTATAATAGTGCGGTTGTATTAACTCTAAAATTTCGTTCTAAGTCTTCGGGATTTAGCTCTAAAATACTACCACGACTGCTTTTAGCTGCATTGTGAACAACCACAGAGGGGGCACCGAGTTCTTCGCGCACTCGGTGTATTGTGTTTACCAGTGTCTTAAGGTCTCCAACATCGCAAGGAAATGCTTTAGTGCCCTGTATCGTTTGTTCTAGTTCGATCAAATTATCTTTATTTCTGGCGAGCATCGCCACTTGGTATCCGCCGCCAGCAAACCGTTTTGCCACTTCGGCTCCAGTGCCTTTTTCTGGTCCAACACCGGTTACCAAGCAAACTGGCTTTGACATTTAAAACTCCATAACTTTTTTAAAAACTTATTTAAAATTATTACTCTGCCGCGGCCCCGGCTGTATTATAGAAATGTCCTCCTCGGATTTTCATGGCTCGTGCATGTGCTAGTCGTGCATTGTTGTCTCTGTCCATCAAAGGTCTAGGCTCAAGCTCCCAATCTTTCTCTGAGGCATAGCCTCTCGCTAACATAGCCGTCTCATGACGTCCTGTAGCGATAGTGTCGGGTGTCACAAAAGCTATAGCAAATCCTATTCTCCGGTCATTAGAGGAATTGGGCTCAGATCCATGAATAACGCCATAGTCATGAACGGACATCTCTCCCGGCTTTAAGATCAAATCAGCCGCAAGTTCTTCGTCTACGTTTTCTGATATTTTCTCTTTTCGGAAAAGGATATTATTTGCATCGCTTGGGTCGTCTATATGTTTAAATTGCTTTTTATGAGATCCTTTTATAACGCGCATACAACCGTTGGTTGTGTTGCTATCTGTAAAAGCAACCCAAGCGCGGACCTGTTTGCCTCCTTTGAAATCAGCATAGATACTATCCTGGTGCCAGGGAACGTAGGCTTGATCATTAGAATTTTTAATAAAGAATGCTGACGAGTAGATCAGAAGGTCCGGGCCAATCAAATCCTCTATTGCGTTAAGTAACGTCTCGTTATGACAGATTTTATCTAACCAGGTGAAAAGGAGATGTGGCTTGAACTTTGATAAGGTGGCCATCGTCTCTTCTCGTGAGCCATCTGTCATACTTTGTTCAAAAGCCTCTAAAGAACGACGAAAGTCAGCAGCTTCTTTTTTTGAAAAGACCGGTATTGGCGCAACGTATCCATCTGTCCTCAACATCGATATTTGATCTGGTTTCAATAGCTTAGGCAAGACAAACCCCCGTTTTATGGATGAGTATGAACGGTCCTTCCGAAACAATTACTACAGTTGAGGCTAAATAGGGATCACCTATTTAGTAATATTTTAAACATGAAAATTATTTATAGTGATCGCGCTAGTCGGTTCAATCTTTCTGATTTACCATCTACAATCTATCTAGAAAAATTTTACCGCTCCAAAAATAATTCCATCTCTTGTCCAATTTTTAGTATTTCCTTGGAACTTTCACCAAGAAAATTAATAACTGAGACACGATTTATATTAGATTCTGCGATCTCGATACTCTGGGAGAGAAAATTATTGAAAACTTCCATGCCATCATTTGTAATTTGTTGTTTGATATGAAAAAACACATCAGACCCTGGTTCGATGCCGTTCATTAAGGCTACAACTCTTGCATTTGAGTCAGGGTGTTCCGAAAAAGCGGCCTCGCTCAATTTTTTTACCCAGGCAAGTCCTACTAGGTCATCTCTAGAAGGTCGACATGGCACTACAACTAAATCAGCAATGGCTAAACAGAAACGCATGGAATTATATAGATTTCCCTCCATGTCTAAGCAAACAATATCACTATCAGTTTCACTGATGAAATGGGCAATTTCTTCTTCGGAACTTATATGAAAAGTTTTAACCTTTTGTAAAAGAGGGTCGTCACTCTCCACTATCCAATCGTGTGAAGACATTTGAGGGTCTGTATCTATAACCGTGACCAAATTACTTGCAGCAAAAAAATATGCAGCGGTGTTAATGCACAAAGATGATTTTCCTACCCCACCCTTAGGACTTGCGAATGTAATAACTTTGGTCATCTATTAACCTAACCCTTGGAGATTTTTTACTAACTCATTTGGGATATCGTCTAAACTATACACTGAAGAGGCATGGCCTTCGTCGATGGCAGCTTTTGGCATTCCAAAAACCACTGATGAAGATTTATTTTGAGCGATTGTCCAACCACCTGCTAACTTAATCTTGCCCAACCCACTGGCCCCATCTTTACCCATGCCAGTTAGTATTACTCCTACAGCTTTTTGACCGATCACTTGAGCTACTGAAGAAAATAGCACATCCACAGATGGGCAATGACCGTTTACTGGATGGTTTCCAGCAACTCGAACCGCAAATGAACCGGATATATTACTCACTTCTAAATGTCTATCCCCACGAGCTAACAAGGCTTGGCCGGGTAAAATCAAGTCACCATCCTTGGCTTCCTTGACTGAAATTTCACATAAACTGTCTAATCTAGCTGCAAATGAGCCAGTAAAATCCACCGGCATATGGATTACAGCAACAATTCCTGGAAAATCGGGAGGTAAAGAGGAAAAAATATTCAACAGAGCAGTTGTTCCACCTGTAGACGTTCCGATCGCGACAATTTTATTATTGGGGATTATTCGCTTATTAGGATTAGAAGCAACCTGCTTCTTGGTTGAGGCATATCTATATTTCTCAGCTTCTTTAATATGGGTAATATCTTTACCATGGCTAACTTTGGTAGATTTTTGTTTGCTTAACGCTTCTATTCGCATTTTCGCAGATAAGTTTAAATCCCTTAACTTTTTTGTAATGCTTGGAATTAATAAGGTAGTATTTTGAACAATTTTAATCGAGGGCTTCTGTATTACGTCCCAGTCTAATGAACCCAATCTATTTGCAATTTTGGAAAGTAAAGTTTCGGATTTATTCGAGAAAAAAAGAATGGGTATGAGGAAGCCGCCAAATGTAGTTTTTAGGGTCTCCACATCATTATCAAAATTATCCTGGGCATCAAAAATTAATATATCGGGTACCACCCCTAACGTTCGTTTTTCTATGGTAGAAGCATCATGGAGTTTTCCTATAATAGAAAAATCCGATCCCTCACCATAAAAATCATGGAGTGTACGCCTTATCAAAGCATTTGGCTCAATAATTAATAAATTAAGGGGCATAATGTCAGTTCATCTTTTGATAAATTGCTGGGCCTACTCTTCTCAAATCATGCTGTTCCATGATGTACGTTTCGCTTATGCCTAGAAACAAATAACCATTTTTGAGAAGACAATTGGACAATTTTTGTACTATTTGTCCTCTAATATCTATTGGAAAATACTGTAACACGTTTCTGCAGAAAATGACGTGAAAATTATTTTTCATAGGAAACTTAGTTACATTTAAATTTAACCATCGGAATAAAATTTCTTTCCTTAATCTTTCGTCAATCAAATATTCTCGATCATTTAAACGAGAAAAAAACTTTGATATTTTTTTCCTCGATAGTTTTTTAACTTTACTATGCCTGAAAATGCCATTGATGCCTTTGGACAATGCTTCTTTGTCTATGTCTGTGGCTAGAACCCCTGCGTTTAACTTCCAATAATCATCACCAAAAAAGTCTATCATGGCCATCAATATAGAATAGGGCTCTTCTCCGGTGGATGATGCAGCACTCCAAATCCTGATATCATTATCGATTATGCTGGGTGTATCTGATGTTATATTTGGAAGAACTTCTGAAGTAAAAAAATCAAAGTGTAATTGTTCACGAAAAAAATCTGTATGATTTATTGTAAAAATACTGATTAATTTGCTCAAACCACGGGTGACATCATTTCTGGTATTGGTTGTTAAAAGGTTGAGGGGGCCCTCAATTCTTTCGTCACGACATAGAAGTTCTATTCGAGATAATTTTTGGTCTGTAATGTCGGAAGGCAATATCAGAGCAAAATTGTCCAAAAAATAACGTTGAATAGTCTCATAGTCTGTTTCGCTTAAACGAAATGTGGATTTTTTCATTTTTCAGATAACGACCAGATACCAGTCCAATTATCGACATTATTTTCAATTAAATAATCGCACCTTTCTATGTAAAGCTTAGATGCTGTTAAACCGTCACCAGAAACCGCCTCATATTCCTTAGCCTTTTGGAAGAGCTGTTTCGCTTCTGAAAATTGACCAAGTTGGTATTGTTCAAAACCGGCTTCAAAGCTTTCTTTTAAATATTTGACGTTCTCTTTTTCTTCGCCACTCAAACAAAATATCTCGAAGCATTTAATTGACTCTTTTTTCCCTTTTACCCTCACTTCATCGATAATTCGGCCGCAAAATTTGTCTTCGATACCTTTCAATGAGTGCTCACTGACTAAGTTATTTACCCCATATTGTTTGACCGCTGACTCCAGTCGTGCTGCCGCATTTACAGTGTCACCTATTACCGTGAGATCAACACGGGCGTCGGCAGCTCCTAAGTCGCACAATATTACCTCGCCGGAGTTCGCTCCCATTCTAACAATTATGGGGTCCTCGGCCAAAAGAGGATGGTCTGCGTTCATCTTTTCTAATTCTTGGTTCATCTCAATAATTGTGTTCAGTAGGTGCTCGTTAGAGGAACCATTGGAAGTATCGAGCCAAAATGCCATGCAGGCATCGCCTATAAATTTATCGATGTCGCCATTATTTCTTAAAATAACCTTTGTCATGGTGTCGTACAAAAAATTTACCTGTTCGACTACTTCGCGCGCAGTATATCTTTCACATCGTTCTGTGAACCCGGCAATATCACTAAAGAATATACTCGCAGTTTTCTTATCGGCTCGTGCTTCCCCATCACCATCTCCAAGTATCGCTTTTTCTATAGCCATTTGGGAGGATGCCTTTGACACATATCGCCCTAGCTGTTCTTGTTCTTTTTTAGATCGTCGGTCCGCTAGAGATCGTTCGGTTACTGCTAGTAACGCATCTGTGTTGAACGGCTTACTCAATACCCCCACGGCGCCAGCATTGAGAACCATTCTTGCATCCGCCTGACTATCCCGTGACGTCATTACCAATAAATCCGGAGAGCTATCAAAGCTCTCTATGGAGTTTAGTAAATCAATTATAGTGCCATCGCTGGGCTCTATTTCGGATAAAATTAAATCCGAATTCATCCGCTTCAATGAACGAAGACTTGATCGAATACTATCGGTAATTCGAGTATGGAACCCTTGTTGCGATAGGGATTTGGAAATAGTTTTTGCTAAATTAAGGTTTTGTTCTAATATTAAAATGCTCTCCCTGCCGCTACTTGCACTGTTAAAAACTTTTTGAACCCTGTCTATTAATTCTCCTATTATTACTGGCTTTGTAATGTACTCATCAACACCAACTTCAAATCCTTTTTTTTGATCTGCGGCCGATCCAAGGGTACTCGACATAATTATATAGGTATTACCAAGGTCTGGGTGATTTCTTATTTTTGAGCATGCTTCAAAACCGTTCATTCTAGGCATTTCAATATCGCAAATAACGACCGACGGTTTTATCTCGACTGCCTTCTCGAACCCTTCTAATCCGTCAAATGCTTGATGCACATCGAAACCCGAAGTGATGAGTTCATCGACGATTGTTTTGTGAACCAGTTTTGAGTCATCTATTAACAGCACCTTTTTTTCAGGTGCAGCAATTTCGGTCACGCAATCGATAAGGGTATCAGCTTCAATGGGAAACTGGAGGAACCTATCAACAATTGTAGAGACCTCTTCCCCTATTTTGTAATCCAATGAAAGAAAGATAATCTTGACTTCGCTACCGAATACGCGCTTCAACCTCGACGCTATCTCTACCAATCGAAACTCTTCAGATTCGGATTGTAAAATTAGTACAACGTTTTGATTTTCAGCTATAGAATTTGCTATTGCATCTTTGTTTATGAAAATGGCGTTTTCACTCAAAGACTTTTGAAAATGGTTCTCGAGGTAAGACCGAAACAACACATTTTCTATACAGAGGACTAGTTTTTGGTTTGTAGCCTCATTCATTTTTTATGCCTCAACTGTTTCAGACGCTTGGCATGCGATATCTAATTCTTTAAGAATTTCGGTTTCATCTACTGGCTTTTCAAAAACACGTTTCACATTTAGATTTTGTATCCGCCTAGTCTCTGCTCCTGAAGTTATATTTTTCCCTGTTACCAAAAACACTGGTGTGTCGGTAAAGCGTTTATTATTGCGGATTTGTTCTAAAAACTCATATCCATCCATCAGTGGCATTACGATATCAACACAAAAAGCATCAAACCGATTGCTAGACGCCTTTTTCAATCCATCATGACCGTCTACTGCCGTCTCTACTTTGTATCCAGCTCTTGTGAGCATTGCATTCAGACGATTCCTTTGGATGGCGGAGTCATCTACTACGAGCACTTTTTTCTCTGTGCGTTTCAGTTTTTGATTATCCGGCTCAAATTTTTCTAGTTTGGGGGGGTCAGAATATGTGCTGTTTGCGTTGAATAGTTCCCAAACGTTAATGATCAAGACGAGGCTACTATCTGACAGAATAGTACAACCCATCATGTAGTTCACTTTTGTAACCATTGAACCAAACTGCTTAATTAAGACATCTTGCTGACCTTTTATTTCATCAACTAGAATACCAAGTGTTCTATCTCCATCTGTGATTACAATCACCGAAAGTTCTTTTCCATCAAATGAACTCGATTCAAAACCAAGTACCTTAGATAATGAATTTACCTTTAATGTATTCCCTCTGTAATTAAAGACCATATTATCACCAACTTGTTTTAACTCGGAGTTCTTAACAGTTAGAACTTCAGCTACGTTTAATATAGGGAATGCGAACTGATGCCCATTCTCGGACACTAGCAGAATACCAACTATAGCTAATGTAAGTGGAAGCTTCATTGAAATCTTTGTGCCCTGGCCCTCAGTGCTTTCTATATTCACGGTTCCTTGCACTGCAGCGATAGATGTTTTCACAACATCCATTCCAACGCCGCGACCAGATAATTCAGTTACTACCTCTGCCGATGAAAACCCTGGATCAAATATAAGCTCAAGAATTTCTCTTTCCGTCATCGAGGGGATCTGGTCTTCGGTTATAAGCTCTTTTTCGATGGCTTTTTCTATAACTCTATTTTTATTAACACCTCGACCATCATCACTAACTTCTATCACCGCATTTGACCCGTGATAAAACGCACTTATCGTAATTTCCCCAATCTCTGATTTCCCGGCGGCTTTTCTTTCTTCTGAATTTTCAAAACCATGATCTAATGAATTTCTCAAAATATGGACTAAAGGATCAGCTAGTTGATTTATTAGCAATTTATCAAGCTCGGTATCTCCACCATTAATAGTTAGCTTGGCTTTTTTCCCTACTTTTCTTGCTAATTCTCTAACTTGGGCGGGAAAACGATTAAACAGTTGTGATATTGGGACCATTCGGAAACCCATGGCACCCGTTTGTAGCGTCCCACTCAATCCTTCGAGGTCCTCAATATTTTTTTGGAGTTGTTTTCTTGCTTCCTCAATTCGAAGCAGATTTAGACGTGATTCTTCTGGCAATCTATCCAAGTTTTGGAAAACCTCGTCTTTTAATAATTTTGTTATCCTATCCAAGACACGTCGAGATCTACTTGTAGTATTTTTTGTGGTCCCAGTTTCTTTTATTAATTCCAATTCTAATTCTTCACATTTTTGACTAATTAGTAACAAGTTCTCAGTCACATTTGGAAATTTGGCATCTCGTGTCATTATTTCCATATTATTTATAGCGTCGGCCAAAATTCTCGCATCATTCTCGAGCCTTATCCTTGTGATGAAGACCTCGGAAGCAGTATTCAGAACCTCTTCCAACTTATTGGCAGGGACTCGTATACTTTCCTCGGCTGTTGGGGCTGTCTTTTTTCCAGAACTAGTATCAGCAGTTTTTTCTGCGGTTTTTGTACTAGTTATTTCAGGTTTTGATTTAGGAGAGATATCTGACGTTTCAGTTTTTTTCTCATCGCCCTCAGACCTGCTATCACCTGGATTATTAGAGCCAGTTCTAAGAGCATAAATCACTTTTACAATGGGACTGATTTCTTGATCTAATGACTCGCTACCCTGAACATTTTCGGTCATGTCCTTAAGTACAGTGTTGCCCTCTATGAGTATATCAACAATTTCTGAGCTGACATTCAGTTTTTCTGATCTAACATCATCTAACAAGCTCTCCATTTGATGAGCAAGGGCTTCAATTTTTTTTATCTCTAATAACCGTGCTCCGCCTTTTACCGTATGTACCGCTCTGAAAATAGCATTTACAACTTCGATTGGTTCATCACTATCCTCTAACTCAATTAAAGAAAGTTCAACCTGGTTAAGATTATCGGTTGCTTCTTCACAAAAATCGGATACTAGCGATGTTTTATCTGCTGGGATATTTAACTCCTCTGGCGAGTCATCAATTTGCGCAAGAGGTTCAATTGCAGAAGGTGTACTCTGATTTAGTTCATCAGCTTGTTCTGATGATATAGCTGTTTCATCAGCATCAGGCTCTGGACTTTCTGCAGAAGTAAGGGTTCTTTTTTCTATCTCGGAATTGTGATCCAATAATACCTGATTTAAATAAGTCCTACATTCTGAGATGACATCTGTAATATCTGTTGTGATTTCATTTTTATTTGATGCTTCCCCAATGCACTCTTTCGAGGTAGACAGTGTTAATTCTACTACATAAGTCATGGAGTGTTGAGAAAAGTCTAATCTTTCTCTGCCATAATCTAAAACAAACTCTAATATTTCGAGTAGACGCGTTACTTTGTCCCATTTAAGAACACGACTAAAGCCTAATATAAAGTAGCCGAGACGGTAGGATTTGTCATAGGCATCTTCTGCATCATCGTGCTTTGATTTAACGATTGTAAGGATTTCATTGGACCACTCCTCGAATTTTTTTTCAAATTCGGCAGCCGCAGAATTCATATCCTCTTTTGAGGGAACTTTAAACACCTCACCGTCATGGGATTGATTTTCTAAAATCGTATCTGAATACGCTCTCATCTATTGATGTCCTAGCTTCTAAAAACACTAACGGGTTTAATATCTCCCAAAATTACCAGAGCCTATTTCTTTTGGGGCTTCCGAAGGTGTTTGCGAGGTGCCTTCTGTCACGCGTTCTCTACTGTTAGCAGGAACTTTTTTGGTGGTGCTTAAGCTTGGTATTTTAAAAAATGCTACTGTATTTTCAAGTTGTGGTGCATACCCTGCTACAGTCGTAGCCGTTCGAGCCAGCTGTTGTGATGCGGTGGAGTTATTCTGTATTGCTGCGTCAAGTGTTTGAACGGCTGTGTTTACTTGAGAAGCGGCCGATGATTGTTCCTCCGAAGCCGCATTGATACTTTGCACAAGATCACGTGCCTTTTCTATTTCCGGAATAAGAGTTTGTAACATTGTGTTAGTTGACTCAGACATCTCTTTACCTTCTACCGACGATAATTGTATATCACTTGCAGATTGCTTGCTGAGTTCTGCAAGTTTAGATACCTCTGATGCCACTACGGCAAACCCTTTCCCGTATTCACCTGCTCGCGCTGCCTCAACAGATGCATTCAGGGCTAAAAGTTCAATTTTCTTCGTTATTTCTTCAACGGCAGTGATTTTCTCTGCGATCGTTTTCATCGATGTGGCGGTTTTATCCATGGCCTGTGAACAGCTCGTGGCATCTTCCGCTATTTTGGAAGCTGTTTGGTCACCCTGGTTTGCAGCTTCTGCATTCTGTCGAATGGACGTAGCCATTTCTTCCATGGAGGTCGAAGTTTCTTGAACAGAACTAGCCTGGTCAGCTGAATTCTGTGATACCTCGTCTGCTGCTTGTGTTAGTTCGGCTGCATTGCTGCTAAGGTCATTTGATAACGCGTCTAACTCCACAACAAAGTTGATAAGTTTCTCTTTCATAAAGCTCATAGAGCGCATGACATCGCCGATCTCATCCTTGCCTGAGATAGCAAGCTCCTCTGTTAGATCACCCGATGCGAAACGGTCAATGGAGACGATTGCACTTTTCAATTTACGTCTTACTCCCACCGCAATAATCAAACCAATTATTAGTATTAGAGCTATGGCTACTATCGATATCACAGCGGTGTTCATAAGCGCTTGCACTTCAATTTTCTCTGCCCTGTTCCCAGCTTTTTGGGTCATTTCAGATCCAATTTCTATTACTTCTTCTAGATGCTTATTAATGCTGTCTTGTGTTTTTTCGATTTCTTCAGTCAAGCTATGAAGAGAAGGTCCATCTGAGTGGGAGGTTGAATGTTTTTCAGCGTTTCCGTGACTTCCCTTGCTGGCGACATCTTTTTTGACAAATTGGATAAATTCTCCACTTAACTTGTCGTATGCTTTATGCTCTGTTTCTATAAGTGCAACCAAACTAAGCATCGATTCAACTTCTGTAAGTTCATTTGGAGAGAGATGAACTTTCTCAGGGTTTACAAGTTTTCCACCGAGATATTCCCGGTATTTGCTCAAATCCTTCAATTCTCTATCCAATTGAGTGGCTAATAAATTCTCAACTAGAAGTATTTCTGCACTTGCCTTTTTAGAATATTTTTTCATTAATAAAAGATTTTTTTCGGCAGCTTTTGTCTGATATGTCTCAATCTCGAATGCGGCAGTGTTTAACTTTACCTCCTGTAACAACTGATACTCCGATATTTTTGCCACATGCTCCAAAACAGGAATTTGGAAAACATTGACGGAATGTATAGCCTTGCCAACCTTATCCAACGAGTGGGTGGAAAGGCCCCCTAGAGTTATGATTGCAATGGCTGCGATGCCCAATAAAATTATCAGTCGTCCAAAGATTGAAGAGAAAAGCCTCATTTTTTTTTCCTTTTTATCAGGGCAATAACGTATGCCGCTTTACTCAGTTTAACGGTATAGAGCTAAGTTCTCAGAAGCAGCTATACTCTCTGTCGCTAGTTGTAAAAGTGTAGTGTTGTTCTGTTCCCTCACGCTTGTAAATACCTCGGAAACACGTTGGTTCAAAACTGCCTCTGAGGAAGAGAAACTTAATGGATCTAAGGTTTGGATGCCCAAAACTTCATCCACGCAAAGTGCAAACTCATTTTGATCTTGACGCAAGACTATGAATTTATTTCTTTCGTCAATTACAAGGCTCTGCTCACCTAATTCCGCAGAAATATCTATACATGCAAGGACTTGTCCGCGGAGATTGATTAATCCCCTGACAAATTCACTTTTATCGTGAATTCGTGTGACATCGTATCCCTCTATAATCTCAACAACATTTTGAACATCGATGACGAAGTGGTAGTCATGTATCCGGGAGTAGATATATTCCCGGGTACTTTTTTGAACTTCTTCTTCTAACTTTACAGCCTCGGAATTCTGATAATCCAGAACACCCTGCTTACCAATCGTTTTTGAGAGGGTTTTTTGAATTTTTTCAACATGTATGATCAATAAATTAGATGATTGGAATCCAACTACCGCTCTTATGAAATCTTCTCTTTTATTTGAACTTTCAAATTCATCTTCCCGCAGATGAGATGACCCGAGTACATTATTACTTGATATGACGTCGATATGTTTATCCATTGTAAAACAAAAGTCGAACGATCCTAAACTTACACATACTAACGAAGACTGTTTAGCTAAAGAGTCCTCAAAAGAATTATCTGAAATTAAATCAGCACATTCAAAAACAGGGATAAGCTTCTCTCTATAAATTATCGACCCGATACAACCTCTTATCTCGGTGGGTAAACTCTCAATATTTCCAAAATCACGGATAACTTCTTTTACATGTTGAACTGGTATAGCAAATTGTGAACCGGATCTCTCAAAGATGAATAGTTTATCGTAAAATGCATCATCCTCTTTCTGTAAATTTATAGTTGTGGCATCATCGTCTTGGTCTCGATTTTCGACCTCCAATGGCTGATGTTCATTATCTATGGTTTGTTTTTCTTCGATTATACTGTTCTGAAGAGGCTCAGAAGATTGAATGATTTTACTTATGGATTGGAGCTTTTCATCTAAGGAACTTCGATCTTCAAAATTTGTTTGTGTCTCCGGAGCTTTTATTTCTTTGTCATTTTTATTCGAGGAATCAGCGCTGTTGTTTGGGTTGGAAGGGCTCACGTCTTGATTAGTGTCGGCGATCTTTTTTTCAACAGTAGCCGAGGGTGAGAAAGACTTTAAGCCTTTTCTACCCGTCGTTGCTCCATCTCCGTTCATGGTCTCTGGGTAGTCCGATGGAGAGAATGACTCTAGTTTCTTTCCCATTTACATTTTCTCGCTGGTTCGTGGGCTCTCAAAAACTTCGCTGAGCAGTTATTTTCTTCCTAATGAAACCACTCGGAAGGCTTTTATTCAGAAAAGTGTCTGTTTATGCGGGATGCTCCTCTGTTAGACTACAGATAAGACAGGCGAAACGGCCAATATGTCAAACTCTTTTTTAATATAGATGCCAACTAGACGTAATATTTTGACAATATAATTTTCAGAAATATGTAATATTTTTGGTTTACTTGGATTTATACTGCCTTTAAATTTTTCAAAAATAGGTTTTAAGAGCTAAAGCGCCTTACAATATTGGTCGGGTCGCATTTGATTTGATCGACAAACCAAACCTATGGAATGATTAAAAACGGTTTTATAGCTTTTTTGTAAGGGTTTTGAGTATGGCTTTTTGGCGAAATTTAAATATAGCAACTAAGATTACAGTAGTCATACTTCCATGCATTTTGATCATAATTGCCGTGACATCATTTGTTGCCATAAAAACATCTAGAACAGCTATTGAGGCCGAAGCTTTCGACAAACTAGTGGCTATACGTGAACTGAAAGCCGCGCAAATCGAGAGCTACTTTTTCCAGATAAGAAATCAAATGGAGACATTTTCAGAAAACAAGATGATCGTGCGTGCAATGAAAGAATTCTCCAAGGGGTTCGGTGATCTAGAAAACGCAGTTATGACAAAGGGAATTCGGATTACTGACTCTGAAGAAAATCTGGTAAAATATTATCGCCAAGAGTTTTTGCCAAAATTATCGTCAAGCCTTGATAGAGATGTCTTTTTAGAAAATTACTACCCTAAAACGGATGCTGCCATCGCTCTTCAGGATTTATACATCTCATCCAATAAAAATGAATTGGGTTCAAAGCAGCTTCTAAGTGATGCTAAAGATGGAAGTTCGTATAGTGCAGCGCATGCCAGCTATCATCCAATAGTCAGGAACTATCTAGATAAATTTGGGTACTATGATATTTTCCTGATTGACGCTGAAACTGGGAATATTGTTTATTCCGTCTATAAAGAAGCAGATTTTGCAACGTCGCTCTTAGACGGGCCTTACGCTAAGACTAATTTAGCAAAAGTTTTTCAGCTTGCCAGAAGTGCAGGGCGTAAAAGTTTTGTGAAACTGGTTGATTTCGAACCGTATCACCCATCTTTTAATGCCCCTGCTTCATTTATAGCCTCCCCAATCTTCGAAAAAAATACCTTGATTGGAGTAGCAGTTTTTCAAATGCCTATTGATATAATTAACTCAATAATGACTAGTAACCAAGATTGGCAAGCCAGTGGCATGGGAGCTAGTGGCGAGACATACATGGTAGGTTCAGACTATGCCCTGAGGAGTGAATCACGATTTCTCATCGAAAGCCCAGAGCAATATTTGAAATTGATGAGTGATCTATCAATGGATGAAAAATTAGTTGTGGAGATCAAGAATGCAGAAAGTGCAATTGGTCGTCAAAAAATCCGAACTGAGGCAACTGAAAGGGCGATGATTGGAGATAGCGGGGTTGGTCTAATAAAAGATTACCGCGATATTTCAGTACTATCTGCGTTTAAGCCTTTAAAAATAGCTGATGTTGAATGGGCAATAATGAGTGAAATAGATGAAAGTGAGGCTTTTGCCCCAATAAATGAATTACAAGAAATGGTATTGTTTATCGCTCTTATTTCAATGGCGATTGCGGCTCTAGTAATTATTATATTTTCAAGAGTATATATTTCCGCTCCAATTAATAGAATGTTTTCAGCCGTCGATAATCTTAGGTCAGGCGACGGAGACTTGACATTGCGACTTCCAGATTTTGGACGTAATGAAATAGGCAAAACGGCTAATTCTTTGAATGGCTTTATAGAACATATCCAGATTATTATGAGAGATATCTCCGAGGCGGTGATAGCGTTGTCGGCTACAGCAAATAAAGTTAAAAGTTCGGCTGAAAACGTTAAAGATAATTCTGGAAAACAGGTTGTATCTATAGAACAAACAACAACCGCAATATCGCAAATGAGCGTTTCAATTTCACAGAATGCTGACAATGCAAAATCTACAGAGGAATTGGCCTCAGGGGCAGCAAAATTAACTACAGACGGCGGCAAAGCTGTACAAGAAACACTTGAAGCTATGAAAGATATCTCTGAAAGAGTCAAATTGATTGAAGACTTTGCATATCAAACAGATTTACTCGCTTTAAATGCAATGATTGAGGCGGCCCGGGTTGGGGAGGCCGGTGCAGGGTTTGCTGTGGTTGCTGATGCCGTAAGACGGTTGGCGGAACAAAGTCAGGTATCGGCAAAAGAAATTGGCGAACTATCAGAGAATAGTGTTAAGATTGCCCAGGAAGCAGGGGACCTTGTTCACAGTGTTGTGCCTGATATTCATAGAACAGCTGAATTAGTTCAGCAGATCGCTACAGCTTCTAATGAACAAGCCCATGGCGTTAGGGAAATAAACACTTCTATGGAACAACTGGATGGATCCGCAGCTCAAAGCAATCAAGCCTCAAACACCTTAGCCTCATCTTCTGACGAGGTCAGGGAAATAGTGCAAAAGCTTGAACGACAAGTATCATTATTCAAAATTTGAAATAAACGAGGCCTCCAAATCACAGATTTCTTAAGCTAAACATCGATAAGTTGGGCGTCAATCAATACCGTTGACCCAATCAAATCTGGCTTACGTTCTTGATTTTATAACGACCAGATTTGAGGCAACTTCGGAAATGCTAGCGGCATCCCCCGATAGGCCTGTCTGAGGGTCATGCCATTCAGAGCCTCTGGTGATTTCAGAAATTGTCCCTATCTTTATGGTGTTGCCTTTATCGTCGATGACCTCTGCAGATTCAGAATCAGCGGCGCTCCATTTGCCTTGATCAAGTTGCCTGATGAGTTCAGATACCAGTTGACCAGAAATACGTGGATTGAAGCGTCGATCAATCAAACCGGTTCGCGTGAAATAACCACGATCGGCATCATCAAAAGTATCAAGGATGATATCAATATCAAAAGCAATACCTGATAGTACAGCCTCGCTAAAACGGATTGCGTTGGCAATTTCATCATCGAATCTTTGTGCCGGACTCGCCTCGGTCGATTTTACATACAATGTTGGCTTACAATCTGTATCATTTTTAAATGCCTGCAGTTCTCTCCCAGCATTCCACGGGTTAACACTGCGGGGGATTGTAAATTGAACTCCATCAAGGAGCAGTGGGTTTTTTCGAATAAATGATTCTATCTCTGGTATCTCAGCTATTGTGAACCCGTGGCTAATAAGGTGGTTGTATTTGCCCCCGGATGTTTTAGACGCGTCATTTCGGTTTACGCGGGATAACACGATTGGTAGGCGCGTTTCATCTTTTAGGCATTGAATCTCTGCAACTTGCTCGTGGATTGTCTCCCACCCGAGAACTAATTCCAACTCTTCTATTTTCGAGAAATGCTTCTTAATGGTCTCAATCTCGATTTTGGTGGGGATCCCATATCGGTAGATATGAAACTTGTGGCCAACACCAAACATTATTTCTATCCGCCTTCTGGTCGCTGTATCCATAAGATCTTGAAGCGGAACCCGCAGACCGCGTAAACCCATCTCCCACAGTGCCATCACAGGATAATCATTGCGTGCTTTTTTGCGTCGAAATTCATCAACTGCCCCGGAGGGTGCGACATTTAATTCTTCGGTCCAAGCATGTCGCATATCAACAAAAATATTTTTGATATTCGTGGTTTTTACATGGGGTCGTAATACGACAGGAGGTGCAGAAGGCCCCCCCTCTTTTGAACATTCTGCGTAACTGCGATGATAATGAGCCACATGGCCATGTTCATATATTTTTAGTGTAACATGTCCAAGTTTAGCCCCATCATTTCGTCCTTGTTGGCTGCCTCCATCTATACGGTACATCTCCGAATAGTCATGACGTACGAAGCATGTCGACGGTACTATATAGTACTCAGTTTCTCCAATTAAGTCGTACCAAAAGTTGTGTACATGAGCCGAGAATAAAGCTTCGGGTTTGTACTGGTCTATTAGGTTTAACAACCAGCTTCTGCCAGGCTCATCGATATTATCGTAGCTTTCTGGTTCTGAAGGATCAGAAACATAGACTGGATAGTGACTGAACAAAAAAATACGCTTTTCTGTATTTGATGCTAGGTCCGCTTCCAACCAATGAGCTTGTTCTTTTTCTGCTGGATCTCCTGAGTTTATCAAAGGGGAGTTGATTATTATGAAATGACAATTTTCATGATCAAAAGAAAAATAATCTGATCCAAAATGTTTTCTGTAAAGTGACATATGTTCGCTATTCACCATGCCGGCTGGCATCCAGGTGACTGGTTTATCTCCTATATCATGATTTCCAGGCATTAAATGTAATGGCATTGTCAATTCAGCCGCTAATTGATGAAAATTATCTGCAGCATCGACGTAACTTGGTAATTCCGGGACTGGATTGACCATGTCTCCCAAGTGAATGCAGAATTGTGCATTCCCGTGGTTGATCTGTTGAAAAACATATCGTGCTCGAGGGTTAGCTTCTCCATTGGCGGGATAGGGTGATGTTGAGAAATCTTCTTTTTCGTTCACATGTGTATCGGACACCAATGCGACATCAAATAAAATTTCACCAGAAGGTCGCTTATTCACAATATGTAGTCCTTATATAGTTCTTGAATTTCAAATTTTTAATTTTCAGGACTTAAACGGGCATTTTGTGGGAACATGAAACCCTTTGCCTCTGCATCCATCTCTGTTTTGAATATGTGGCCGTAGCGATCTTTAATCGTAAGCGCTTGTTTTGCGGCAGGCCTTTCGTTTATCTCTTCAACTAAGCGATGCAAGTTTATTCGCTTATCCAATTCCCCTTCACCCAGAACAAAGGGAAGTAGGCGTGCCCAACCCCAGACACACATGTCAACGATCGTGTAGCGTTCCCCAAGCATGTATTTGCCTTTAGATAACTGATCATCAAGAATATCGTAGTGACGCTCAGCTTCAAAAACATACCGGTTAATGGCGTAAGGTAATTTTTCAGGAGCATGGTGCTGGAAATGTACGGCTTGACCCGAATAAGGGCCAATCCCGGTGGCGATGAACATTAACCACGAAAATAATTGGCCTCGCGCCTTTTCTGTGTTTTCTGGCATAAATTGCCCGGATTTTTCGCCAAGATATAAAAGTATTGCATTACTATCAAAGATGGTCACATCGCCATCAACTAGCGATGGCGATTTTGCATTAGGGTTTATCGCTAAATAATCTGGGTTAAACTGTGCTCCTTGCCGGGAATCAATTGGAATAGGTTCATAGTCGAGCCCAGCTTCCTCTAGGAACAACGCAACTTTCATCGGATTTGGTGCCGTATTATAGTAAAATTTCATGATATTGAGTTTCCTAATGAGAGGACTTAAAAGACGTTTAATACAGATTACGGAACGATAACCTCAAGAACAGGATTTATCTAGCGGATTGAATAAAAACATTGCGGCTATGTAATGTTTTCAGTTTTCATCTAAGCCCTTTTAGAGGTCATCTTGCATATTAAGCTGAAGCGTATCCACGATTTGAAAAATCAAATGTATTTCTTTTAAAAGACTCTGCGCATCATCAATAAAGTCCTCTGGCTCGGTTATAGAACCTGGTTCAAACATTGGTTTTCTAAGTGGTATCATTAAGAACAGACTATTATTTTCAAAACACAACTCTATTTTAGAGCCATCAAATATTTTTATTAATTCAAGTAATCGTTCCATGAAATTTGCTGTAAGCAAGCATCGAACCTCTTTTTGATTATTTGAGTGAACCTCAAACGTGTCTTCAAATTGGGGATCTTCTAACTTTATATTTTCGAAACCAGGAAGAGTTTTAGAAAACCAGTTTCCAACAGCACCACGATCAGCTCTAACCAGAGTTTTCCCGATAAAGTTTTTATTTACTCTCAGATTGATGATCAAACCGTTAAAGACAGTCTCTCTACGTCTACTTCTTCCGAACCCTTTCCATTTTTGCAGATGGGTTTCAAACAGGTCTAGACTCACATCTTTATAATCACCATGGATATGGTCTTCGCTATTTTCTTGATCAAAGGATGGAATTATCCCGTTATCTTTATATTCTAAGACTTTATCCGAAACTTTGGGAGAGTAATGAAAATCGCCAACAAAACCTAAAATACATGGAAATATTTTTGTCTTGATAGTTGTTTGGTAAATATTAACTGATTGATATATATATAAAATTGTCGCTACGTAAGATAAAGCAATAAAATAAATACCCATAGATCTTGGGCGATCAAAATAATGGTGTTCCCAAATTGATATATTCCATCCAAGAATTGGAATTAGGAAAAAAAGTGGGGTGAGCCATAACAACTTCTTTCTGGCAGATATTAGCGCGGCTACTCGGTCACTTTCAAACTCGTCGACTAAGGGCTTCAGATTAGCGCTGTAATATTCAGAAAATCCTGCATCCCAGCTACCCATCTCTTTATAATGGTGAGTATGCTGGCCTGATCTTAAAGTTGGCTGTTTGTAGAACTTTAAAATTTGTCTCAATATTGTGGTGCCTGGTTTACCGAGTCTAGATGAAAGCTTATTAAACATAAAATCTTCCTCTGATAAAAAATCACTTAGCATCTATAGAAACTTTGGAACGTCTGTCTAACAAAGAAGTATAACAGAAGTCCCTTGTATGTTTCGAGTAAACAAAGAAGAAGCTTTCTATAAGTGCTCCTCTTTTTGCGATGGAATGAGGGATGTGTTGGAAGTTTATAGTGGGTGTAATTGGCGGAGGGAGCGGGATTCGAACCCGCGTTACCTTTCGGTAAACACGCTTTCCAAGCGTGCGCCTTAAGCCACTCGGCCACCCCTCCTATATTTTTTGGACATTACCGAAACCGTTTAGTGAATGCAATGTTAACGATCAGTAACTACTGAAAAGATTCACGGTTGCATGTTTTCTGCATTGCGGGTTACTTTAAAACACAAAGACGGCCACCTAAAATGTGAGAACCGTTATGCGCAAGTTACTCAGAGTTTTTGGAATATTTTTATTGTGCCTGGCAATAGTTGTGGGGGCTAAGGATCTTTTTCAGTGGTATAAGACAAATAGTTTTACTCTGACTGACCTGGGTTCATTCTGGTATTCCCTGCATCCGAATAGCCTTCAATTATTAGAGCCTGCCTTAACAAGATATCTTAGCCCGTTTCTTTGGGATCCTATTTTTATTACTGTTTTGTTGTATCCAGCAACGTCAGTGTTTGGGTTGCCCGGTCTGCTATTGGTCTTGTTGACGCGCGATAAAACGCGTCCGAGAAAAAAGGATTTTTATACCGGATAATAATTGACTGTAAGGGCTTGGCTTTATCGCATTGGCCCCCTATCTTTCGCGTATGAAAAAATTGAAAAAATTTATCCCTTTTCGAAAAAAGCACCCCCAGGTCGCAGTAATCAAACTTTCTGGTGTGATTGCAGCAAGCAGTTCCCTACGTAAGGGCCTCAATCTACAAAGCATAGAAACGCATCTCCATGATGCCTTTTCTAATAAAAGAACGACTGCTGTGGCTTTGGTCGTAAATTCTCCTGGTGGTTCTCCAGTACAATCTGACCTAATTCAAAAACGAGTTAGAGATTTGGGACAGGAGTTTAAAAAGCCTATTTTTGTTTTTTGTGAAGATGTAGCCGCCTCCGGAGGATATTGGATTGCTCTAGCAGGTGATGAGATCTATGCAAATGCGAGCTCAATTATTGGATCAATTGGAGTGGTGTCTGCTGGGTTTGGATTTAAAGAGGCTATAAGTAAGCTTGGTATAGAGCGCAGAATCTATTCCACTGGCCCCAACAAGGGAATGTTAGATCCTTTCGAAGATGAGGATCCAAAGCATGTGGAGCGTCTAAAAAACCTTCAAGAAGAAATATTTACTCTTTTCCGGGAGTGGGTGCTGTCACGGAGAGGTTCCAAATTAAATGGCACGCATGAAGAGCTCTTCAGTGGTGCATTCTGGACTGGAGCCACCGCTAAAGAGTTGGGTTTGATCGATGGCTTGGGTGAATTAAGAGAAATCATGCAAGAAAGATTTGGGAAAGATGTAGTGTTTAAGAATTATGCTTCGAAAACAGGTATTCTTACAAAGTTAGGCATTGGTAGCGGTTCAGTTTTTGGAGAATCAAAAAACTTTATCAGTAACTCTATGCTTTCAGATGTGGCGGAATGGATTGAGCAGAGAACTACATGGAGTAGGTTCGGACTTTAAATAGTAAAAAAATGGGTTAGATTTGTCATGAACGACACCCTTCTTATTGCGGGTGGTGGACAGGCTGGATTTTCTGTTGCATCAAAGTTACGAAAATTGGGTGATGATAGGCCAATTACCATAATATGTGACGAGATATTCCCCCCGTATCAACGCCCCCCCCTTTCAAAAAAATATTTGCTAGGTGAGACAGAAAAGGAACGGCTCTTTTTTCGATCCTCAAATTGGTATCAGGAAAACAATGTGCGTTTGAGATTGGAAGCCACCTTGGAGGAGATATCGGCAAAAAATAAAACTGTCTGCTTAAAAACTGGAGAAAAATTAGAGTATCAAAAGCTTGTTCTATCTATGGGGGCGCGAGCTCTAACATTGCCTGAGGTCTTTGGAGGACATCACAGAGGTGTATATTCGATAAGGACCTTGAGTGATGTCGACACCATTAAACACGAATTTCAATCTGGACGGACGCTAATGGTGGTCGGTGGAGGCTATGTTGGTTTGGAAGCAGCCTCTACGGCAAATAAACTGGGACTTAGAGTAATCGTGATTGAACGAGAAGATAGAATATTAAAACGGGTGGCGGCAGTTGCAACATCTAATTACTTCAGGGAACTTCATGTTTCTAAAGGCGTACAGATCTATGAGTCAACCTCACTAATAACCCTAACAGAAAAAGAAGGCAGGGTGAGTGGTGCTGTTTTGAGTTCGGGAGAGAAAATAGGAGTTGACTTTGTTATTTGTGGGATTGGTATTAAACCAAACGACGAATTGGCCAAGAAAGCTGGTTTAGAGGTGTCAGACGGCATTATCGTTAATGATCGATGTCAGACGTCGGATCCACATATACTGGCGGCTGGAGATTGTGCATCCTTTTTATATCAAAATAATTTAATTCGATTAGAATCCGTCCAAAACGCAATTGACCAAGGCGAGGCTGTTGCCGAAACACTCTTTGGTATTCAGTCATCCTATAAACCGTATCCGTGGTTCTGGTCGGACCAGTTCGATGTAAAATTACAAATAGCGGGGCTAAATAACGGTTATGACCAGACCTTGGTTCGAAAAGGCGCCCGAGAGGGTGGGCAATCGGTCTGGTATTTTAAAAAAGGTACGTTGATTGCTGTAGATGCTATGAATGATGCTACGAGTTATTTAATCGCCAGCCGCTTGATAAGAAACAAGGTTAGTCCTTCAGCCGAGATAGTGGTTGATAGTAATTATAATCTAAAGTTATTGCTAAACTGAGGAGTTAAGGATGGTAAGTCTTTATTATTCACCAAATTCTTGCGCGTTGGCATCACATATTTTGTTGGAAGAAGTTGGTGCTAATTATTCTGTAATAGAAATTGACTTTAATAAAAATGAACAGAGAAAACCCAATTATTTGTCAGTTAATGCCAAGGGGCGGGTGCCTGCTCTTTTAACCGAAGAGGGAGTCTTAACTGAAACTCCAGCCATTCTTTTGTATATAGCTCAGAAATATCCCCAAAAGAAAATGGCTCCTCTGAATAATATTTATCAATTGGCTAAAGCACAGGAATTCAATAGTTATTTATGTTCGACTGCGCATGTTGCTCATGCACATCTCAGCCGAGGGTCTCGATGGGCGGATGACCCAGCCGCAATTGCGGCGATGACGGCCAAAGTCCCAGAAACAGTTGGTGCCTGTTTTTCTTTTCTAGAGACCGGGATGTCTGACTCCCCGTGGGTTTTAGGAGACGATTATAGTATTTGTGATCCATATCTTTTTACCATAACACGATGGCTTAAAAGAGACGGCGTTGATCGTAAAAATTTTCCCCGAATAGATTCGCATTATCAACGCATGAAAAATCGGATCGCTGTGAAAAATGTAATTCACTTGCATAGTGTGTAGTGCAGAAAAGGGCGATATGCATTGATAGATCAATCCTCACTTCCTAATTCTGTGTGGGCCGCAACGGCACCTTCGCTGATAGAAACGTATCCATTAGAAGAAGATATATCGTCAGAGGTTGTTATCATCGGAGGTGGTTATACAGGACTCTCTACAGCACTGCATTTAGGTCCCGATATTTGTCCAGTTGTGTTAGAAGCCAACGATATTGGGTATGGCGCATCTGGTCGAAATAATGGGCTTGTTATTCCTACGCTGTCAAAGGCAGATCCCGAGGAAATTATCAGAACCTATGGAAAGGAAAAGGGCGAGCAGACGATTGCTCTAATAAGAGATTCTGCAAGCTTAGTTTTTGATTTGATCCGTAAACATAATATGGAAAAGGCGGGAGAACAAAATGGATGGATACAACCGGCCCATTCTCCTGGGAGAATGACGTTAGTTGAAAAAAGGGTAAAAGAATGGGGCGATCGTGGTCTTAAAGTTGATTTGCTGGAAAGAGAGCAGTTAGAAAAAATAACTGGCAGTAAGACTTGGTTTGGCGGATGGATAGCTTATGAAGGTGGTACAGTACATCCAATGGCTTATGTTAGAGGACTGGCAAAAGCTGCCTCAAGTCTTGGAGCAAAAATTTATACAAATTCACCAGCTTTATCGCTAATTCGTGATCACGATCATTGGATTGTTAGAACTGAAAATGGATCTGTAAAAGCCAGTCGTATCGTCTTGGCAACTAACGCATATACCGATGATCTTTGGCCTAGGTTACGTCGAACGATCGTCCCTGTTAAAACATGGCAGATGGCGACAAAACCGCTGTCAGATAATGTAAGGAAAACGGTCTTGCCGGGACGTCATGGCCTATCTGATACGCGAGGAGATTTAGAGTTTGCAAGATATGACTGGGATGGCCGTTTGGTGAGTGGCGCGTCACTAATATTCGATCTCAATTCGGAAGAGAGATTAAAGGAGCATGTGGGTAAAAGATTGCAAAAAAACTTCCCGCAGATAGGTGAAGTAGAATGGGAATTTATCTGGAGTGGTTTTCTATCCATGACTACTGATTATTTACCACGGTTACATGTGTTAGCCCCCGGTGTTTTTACCTGGTTAGGATGTAATGGTCGCGGGGTTGCTCTATCCACAGCGATGGGCGCGGTGCTAGCTGATTTGGTTCGAGGCCAGCCGATTAACGATGCTCCTCTTCCTGTAACAGACTTAAAGACAGTTCCGGGTCATGGCTTGGTGACCCGGTTTGCTCGTACCAATCTTCTTAAACGCAGAATTAATGATAGAAAAGAAGTGAACTTGAATAATAAATGAAGAGTGTAACCATAAGTTTTGATGGAGGCATATTATTATTTTTTTGTTCGTTGCTGGATCAATCTTACTATCTCTTCCAATCTGCTGTCATTTAAACCTAGGTTTCTTAATACTTCCGTTGTCTTTGTGAAGTAATCAGCACAGGCCCCAAACATACCTGTGGCAGCAGAAATAATGTCGACCGCTTTATCATTGGGAATATCGCCAGCATACAGAGGGTGATTTTGATTAATTATAAAGACCACCGCTAAGCAAGGCCCTCGTTTGGTGATGACAGGAAGCCACTGGGGTTTATATAAATTTGAGTGCATCTCCTGTTCCCAGAGGGTTTCAAGGTCTTTCTCCAGAAACGCTTCGTCAAGTTCGAATACTAGCCCCTCACAGTAATCAGTTTTATCCTTGTCCAAGCCAAAAACGAGTCCCGGCTTTTTAATCGTCCCTCGTGCATGCACGGTCCAACTGCAAACTTTTCTAGACCAACCATTCAACTTCGCTTTTTCGTATCCTTTAAATGAAATAATAGGTTTCCACAGTAGCGAACCATATCCAAAAATAAGAACGGGTTTATTCTGCGGCCTTTTTTCTAATGTTTGCCTTATACTTTCTTTTCTCTGTAGTTGGGTCAAAGGAGGCATAACTTTTTTTGGTGGGATTTTCACGATAGATATTTATAGGAGGTCAATTGATGAGACGACTTCGTCGAGAGATAAATCTTCTAGTTTCTCTCGTATTAGTAGCTTTATGTGTTTACCCTTTGGGGCTGCTTTTTCGGGGAATGAAGCGGTACTAAAAATCGCTATTGTAGGGCATTTTGTCAAAGCTATTATATGCATTGGACCTGTATCATTACCAATACAAAATTTTGCACTGCGCCCCAGGCTTGCTATCTGAAAAATACTCGTTTTTCCGGCAAGATTTAAAGCGTTTGGGCACATACGCTTTATGATATTTATAACATCCATATCCTCGTTAGTGCCAATAAGTAAAGGTGTAATATTTCTTTGAGCTAGTACTGTAGACAATTCTGCATAGCTCGTGGCAGGCCATCGTTTTATTTTCATTTTTGCCGAGCTGCCCGGGATAATGACGGCATAACTCTTTGGAAGATCGAAGTTTCTCAAGCATTCATTCATGAACGAAAGATCGGGTTCGGGGACAACTTCTATCCCTGCTATGCGCAGTTGTTCCCGTTGACGAAGTTGTGTGTGAATGAGGGTTGGTCTTTTGTAGTGATGATAGTGGCTGCAACCCTTTACAATTCCGGACCATTCAGGTCGCAATCCAGGACCAAGCATTTTATAATAAAATCCCGTTCGGTCTGAGGTTTGAAGATCATAAATGCGAGTAAAGTCTTTTGACCGTAAGATATTTCTCAAATTAATCATTTTTAATGGTTGCCACTTTGTGGGTTCCTCATCTATGAGGATCTCATCGAATATATCGATTCTTTGTCCTAATTGCTCAAAAGCCGGTCTAGTCATTAGAGTTAACTCAGCATCAGGGTGATTTTTCTTGATTGCCTGCATAGGGCCAATTGAATATATGAAGTCCCCTAACGCTCCGAGCTTGATTACTAAAATTCGTTGCTTTGGCATTTAGTTGTTTTTCCGTATCATTTTAAATTTAGTATTTCAGAATAAACTGATAACGTCCTCATGCACATTAATTGGGTCGAAAACTTTTCTTTGATATGTGCTTGAGCATTATCGGATATTATTGATCGTTTTTGCTCAGTGAGAGTTAATGCATTTTTTAAACTATCCGATAAAGCAGCTGAATTACGCGGTTCGAACAACCATCCCGTTTTCCCCTCGATAATAGATTCTACTGCTCCCCCATGATTGCTGGCCAAAACGATGTTTCCCATGGCCTGGGCCTCGATTATGGTCCTGCCAAAAGGTTCTGGATCTAACGAAGCGGAAATTACTATATCGGCGAGGCTATATGCAGCAGCCATGTCAGAACAATCTCCCACAAACCTTACTTTTGAACAAAGACTGTGTGCCCTGATAAGATATTCGATTTTGCTTTTGAATTTTTCTTTTCCATCGAAGGGGCCTACAATGACACAAAAAAATAATTGATCCTTTAAATTAGCGAGAGACTCTATTAAAAGTTCATGCCCTTTCCATCGACTTACCCGCCCTGGAAGCATGACGATTGGAATATTTTCAGGGATTTTCCAGTTGGCTTTAAGTTTGTTGATTCTCTCTTCAGAGACGGTTTTTCGATTAAAATATTCGGTGTCTACACCTCTTGGTATTATAGATAACTGTTTCGGATGTATTGGATAGCGCTGCGTGATTTCTGAAGCTATGTATTTAGAAATTGCAATCGTTCTCTGGCCGCGTGTCATGATCGAATTGTAAAACTTCTTTAATAAGTTTGTATCATTATGACGGCCGTGGAAAGTTGTCATGAAAGGGGTGTCAGTTGATTTCGCCACGTTTAACGATAACCAAGCAGGCATCCGGGATCGTGCATGAATTAAACTTACATCATACTGATATACAGCTTCTTTTAGTCGAAGATAATTATTAGGCCAATTTAGTGGGTTTTTGGAGCCAATATCCAGATTTACATGCACTCCACCACTATTCGTTAATTCTTTGACCATTGAGCCGCCGTTGGAAAGAACCACGGATTTCCAGCCAGAAGAAACAAGAGCCTTTGAAATCTCTATCGTTCCTCTTTCTACGCCCCCAGAATTCAATGCTGGAAGCACTTGCATAATCGTTGGAGGTTTGTCAGCTATTGAAGGTTTAAAGAAATCAAAGTCAGTAGTAGTATCCCCAGAATTTAAAGCCTCATAGTATGAGTAATTTTGGTCGCTCACTATTCACTGTCCCTAGAAATCTACTCACGTGAAAGATTAATACGATGTTTAATATTGAATCTCAAACTAACACACCTGATCCATCGTACTTAGAAAAAACCGATGGTGCTAGGATTGCGTACCATAAATTAGCCGGTAGAAGTCCAGGGATAATATTCTTTGGAGGATTTGCATCCGACATGACAGGGACAAAAGCCATGGCTATAGAAAGCTATGCGCGTAATCGCGGCCAAGCCTTTTTGCGATTTGATTACCAGGGACACGGCCAATCGTCTGGAGAATTTTCTGATGGAACAATTGGCACTTGGTTATCTGACAGTCTTGCTGTCTTAGACGCACAAACGGAAGGTCCACAGATTTTGATTGGTTCGTCAATGGGAGGATGGCTCACTTTATTGACAGCGTTAAAGAGGCCGGAGCGAATAAAGGCCCTTATAGGAATTGCGTCTGCTCCAGATTTTACTGAAGACTTAATGTGGGCCAAGTTCGATGAGTTAACGAAGAACACTTTATTGAAAGATGGGATATACTATGAGCCTACTGAATATGAAGAGCAACCTTATACAATTACTTTGCCCTTGATTGAGGACGGCAGAACCCATCTGGTCCTTCGAGATAGGTTAGGTATTAGTGTTCCTATTCGTCTTTTACATGGTATGTCTGATGCGGATGTGCCATATGAAGTTTCTCTTAAATTAGCCGAGCACGTTGTGTCTGATGATGTAGAAGTGATACTTATAAAGGATGGTGACCATCGCCTGTCTACATCTAAAGATCTAATGATTTTAACGGCTCAAATTGAAAACCTTCTATGTACCAATCTCAAATCCGACTAGGAAATATTTTGTGGCGAGGGCTTTTCTTAACCTGGTTTATATTGAACCCCGTCGCAGTTCACAGTTCTGAGTCTGAGCAAGCGATCAAATACCATGCTTGTTTGAGATTAGCTGAAGCGAATCCCATCAAAGGGTATAAAAAGGGCCTCGAATGGTACGCGGTAGATGGGGGTATAGCTGCGAGGCATTGTATGGCAGTGTCTATATTGTTTGGTGGGGATAATTTAAATGGAGCCAGTCGTCTGGAAGTATTAGAAAGAGACATTCCTAAAAAGAAGACTGTTTTGAGATCGCAAATTCTTGCTCAAGCTGGACAGGCGTTGCTAATGGAGGGATTGGTTGATCGAAGTAGTCAACTACTTACTAAAGCGATCAATCTAAATCCAGAAAACCCAGAGTTGTATCTCGACCGAGCAACTGCAAGAATGGACCAATTAAAGTATATACAAGCCTTACATGATTTGAATCAAGCAATAGCTTTGGATCCAAATTTTGGTGATGCCTATCTTTATCGTGCTTATGTGAAACGAGACATCAATGATATAGCTGGCGCGGTAACGGATATAAAGCGTGTTCTGGAACTGCTCCCAGGATTGCCTATAGCTGTTTTGGAAAGAGGCTCCTTAAAGGAACTTATTGGGGACAAAAATGGCGCCCGCAAAGACTGGGAAACAATTATCAAGCAAGTCCCTTCAAGTAAGGAAGCGAAAGCAGCGCGTATAAAAATCATTGGGTTAGATGAAAAAAAACCTGATGATAAGATAAAAAAAAGCGTCAATACTAGTAACGGCTCCGTGCTGGAAAAGTGATACCAGTCATTATGCTTATTGAATGCCCGACCAGAACTACAAAAATAACAAGTGCTACTATTTGTATTAATGTATATGGAATCAGGCTAACTTCTCCCAGTGGTCTTTTTTTCCTTTGATGAAAATTAGCTACTACAAATGCAATAATCGTTGCAAATAATGTTAAAATTAAAGCAGATGTATCCATCATTCTTCTGCGCAAAACCTTTTCGAGAATTTACATGTCAAGCGACAAGATAAAACTTCAGACAGCCGAAATTTGCAAATTAGACCTTATTGAAAAATGGCTGCTTGCGGCTCATGTGAAACGTTGGTGGTTTAAAGAGTGGGCGGATTCTATTTTTAATGGGTTTAATCAGTCCGGAGTGATGCCCGGAAAAAACGGTATAGTTTATATCGTAACTTACGGAGAGAAGGAAGTTGGTTTAGTACATATTTATCCATCTACCACAGGAGAAACGAGTGGCCAAACCAAATTGGAATCTGGCCTTAGATATCTTATAGGAGAGAAAGAGTATTTAAATCAGAATTTAGGAAGTTTGGCTGTCAAAAAAGCAATTAGAGTGGTTTTCGAAAATAACGCAACTGAACGTATTGTTAGTGAACCACAAGCTGATAATTGGCCGGCAATTATTTCTCTGCAGCGCGCTGGATTTCGGAATCGTGGAAGAATTAAGAGGCCTGGATTTAACTTGGTTCAACTGACGGTCTCCCGTCACCTGCTTTCCAAAAAGTAGGGCGCAAGAAAGATAGCGGTTGAAATTTTTTTAAATTATTTTGCCAAATTATCGAGTTTAGTTTTTATGGGATCGAAGCATTCGCTCCACGATTCAAAAATATCCTTGGGAAAACTTCGCATGCTAGGAAAACTCGGGAATTCATTTGTTCCTAACCTGGTCCAGTTTGGTTGAAGGTGGGCAACCCATGTGGGCACCCCTAATCCACCCCCAATCCAACTAACCGTGCTGCTGGGACAAATAATTAAATCGAGGGACGACGCAACGGCGCAAATACTTTCAAAATCATTTGACATATCAACGTTTTCTATAATGGTAATTTTGGATCTAATTGTTTTTGGCAACTGGTAAAGCTCTTTTTCCCAACCTTCACCGTATTGAAGGGGAATAAAATTACAATTTGGAGTTGATAATACGTTTATCCAATCTTCAAGTTCTGCATAGTGATATTTTCGGAAGCCATCGTGATATTTGCTTCGCCAACAAAAGCCAATTTTCAACCCTAACCCTATTTTTTTGATATATTCTTCCCATGATGCTTTGAGTTTTTTGTCAGGGACCAGATATGGTTTTTTTGCAGAAAATTTTTTCCAATCGGATCGAACGAACTGAAAGAGACTGCCTGCTTCTATTGAGAAATCAACTGGAGGTGTTTTAGGCACCCAGTTATATGATTGGGTCGGTTTAAATCTACTCCCAGTTCGCTCTGTAGCTCCGATAGTAGCGGTTGGGAATGACCGTTTATATAACTCTACCAGCCTTGGATCGCATTCGATAAAGCATCTGTCACATTCTGCTATTATATCATTGAAACAACCGGCAAAAAATAATTCATCTCCGATACCCTCTTCGGCAGTGATCAGAAGACTTTTACCCTCCAAAGAAGATCCGCCCCACCGAGGAGGACGCTGCCTATGATCAATACGATCATCGAGCATCAGCCGAGCATCTCTCATTATCCAACCCTCAGTGATATTGCCTTTGGCCAGTAATTGAAGAGCTCTCCGACTCTGAAAGTGATAATTGTTGGGTTCTAATTCGATAGCAGTTTTAGAATATTCAAGAGAGTCACTCAGATTGTTCTCTAGAAAAGATAATTCGGCTAATCCACAATATGCATTCCCGACATCGGATCGAATTTTTATTGATAACTTAAAAAACCGTCTCGCAGATACAAAGTCCCCGTAATTCATATAGACAAAACCAATATTACTATATGGGCCGTTGTGGTGCGGAGCCAAAATGAGTGCTTTTTTGAATTCGGTACGTGCTTTTTCCCAATCTTCTAATGTCATGTATATTGCAGCTAATTTGTTCCGCGCCGACTCCTGAAGAGGTCCGATAGAGGTTGCTAGAAGGTATAATTCAAGGGCATCAATAATTTGGCCAATCTTATATTTAGCATCTGCCAGAAGCATTACTGAAGTAATATTCTTTGGTTCTAATTCGCATGCTTTTTCTAAAGCCATGATGCCTGATTTAAATTGATTTCTATCGACAAGAATAGAACCTAGTTTTATCAATGCTTTAGTATTAATACGATCTACTACTAAGGCTTTTCTGTAGTATGACTCGGCTTCTTTTTTTGAGCCTAAAGCCTCTAATATTTCTCCCAGATCGCAGAGAAATTCTGGTCGTTTTGCATCAATATCTATTGCCGTCTGCACCTGTTGGATTGCCGTTTGTAGTTTGCCTGACCTGAAGTTCGCCAGACCCATATAATAGAAAGCGTATTGATTTTGGGGCGCTGTTTTTAATATCTCCACGCATATTTTTATTGCCTCGTCAAAATGGTTTTGGTGAAGATAATTTTGTGCTAACTTGAGAAAGTGTTCCGTATCTGTGATTGGTGTACTCAATAGTTAATCCTCTAAGCCGTCTATCATCGAGAAGTCGAGGGGCTGGCCCCGTTTAATATTTTTTGCCGCGGATTTTCCTAATATATCTTTATAAAACTTTGGGCTTAGGCCGAGGTTCGGTCGGATGGAACGTATATTTCTGGAAGTCAGGGTGTCTCCAACTTTGATGTTAGATACAGCATATAGGCTTCTGCGTAATATGAGAGTGGATTTTTCGGATTTAGTTGGCCGATAGGTTGGTTCTCCCATCGCAAAATATGCTGTGTTGGTATCTTTGATGAGTTGCTTTAGTTCGTTTGGTTCTAGCGAGAAAGCATTGTCAATGGCTCCATTATGCCTTGATAATGTGAAATGTTTTTCTATGAGCACAGCTCCCTGAGCCACTGCAAGACTGGCGGCTAAACTCCCACTTGTATGGTCAGAAAGACCAACGGATGTTCTGTATCGCTCTGATAAATCTCTGATAGTCGTAAGATTTGATTCTTCAATAGGAGTTGGATAGGCACTAATACAATGTAACAATAAGATGTTTGTTGCTCCAGCATCTCGGGCAGCGCTTACAGCGTTCTCAATTTCTTCTACCGATGCCATCCCCGTTGAAATTATTATTGGTTTACCGGTCGTTGCACATGTTTCTATGAGGTTAATTTCCACTATCTCCGGTGAGGCTATCTTGTAAGCAGGTACTCCCAACTCCTCCAATAATTTTACTGCATCCTGGTCAAATGGACTGGAGAATATTGTTATGCCAATTTTTTTTGCGTGTTCGAATAATGGTTTATGCCATTCGATAGGCGTATGAGCTTTTTGATACAGATCGTAGAGCTTCTGTCCCCGCCATAAACCGTCTTCCAGAATGAATTCTGGGCCATCATGATCAATGGTGATGGAGTCCGGGGTATAACTTTGTATTTTTACCGCATCTGCACCCGCCGATTTTGCTTCACTTATTAATTTGATCGCCCTGGTTAACTCTCCTCCATGGTTTCCCGAGATCTCTGCGACAATATACGGTGGCTGATCTGGACTAATTATTCTGCCATTAATATTAAACGAATGTTCCAAAAATCATCCTAACTCGAAATTACCACTTGGATATTCATGATACGGAAGTGTTCTCGGTTGAATAGATAATGTTATAGCATACACATTATAAAGAGAAAGTGATTGGTGTTTTTAAAATGGTCACACGGAATACTCTGGTAATAAGAGTAGACACTAACAACAAAATTGGTCTAGGCCATTTCATGCGATGCCGCGCGTTTGCTCAAGCTTGGGCCCGTCAAGGTGGGCATTCTATTTTCGTGATGGCTGACGCAAGTCAAATTATCTTAGAAAGGCTAGTGAGTGAAAATATTCAAGTCGAGTTGTTAGATAATCTTGAAGATGAGATTGATCATATAAATAGAATCGGGGACCAAAATTCCGCTGAATGGCTCATTATTGATGGATATCAATTTAGTGCTGAGTATATGAAAGCGCTTAAGCAAAGGCGCTGGAAGATACTACTAATAGATGATGGGGTCCCGCTTCCTCATTATCCTGTCGATATTATTTTAAATCAGAACCAATATGTCGATGAGAGTATTTATGATGATAAAACTAACGCTAAACTATTGCTTGGTACCCAATATGCCGCGGTGCAAGAAGAATTTTTTCGCACGAGAAGCTGGCGTAGGGACTTCCCGAATATAGGCAGCAAACTATTGATAACATTTGGAGGTGCTGATCCTAATAATAATACTATGGGCATTATAAATAATATTATCGAGAATTGCCCCGGGTTGTTATCCGAAATAGATACACGGATAATTATAGCCGGCACGAACAAAAAAAAGCCTTCTATTGAAAATTTGGTCAAATATTTAAAGAATATCCAAGTCTTCAGTGATGTGCAAAATATGGCAGATCACATTAGGTGGTGCGACATCGCCGTATCGAGTGCGGGCTACACCGTTCTCGAGGCATCGTTATACCAGACACCTATGATCCTAATCCCCAATTCAAATAACGAAAAACAGCTGGCGTCCAAGATGAATGAGATTGGTGCCAGTATTGTTTTTATGGACCTGCAAGGGCCAAACCGTCATCTAATCATCAATTTAATCTGTAAGCTTTTAAAAGATGGCGATAAAAGAAAGCAACTTGGGAAAGCGGCAGGTCGGCTTGTCGATGGTAATGGAACCAGCAGAGTAATAGACCAGATGTTAAATTTTAATAAATAAGTGGTTGACCATTAATTTAAAGATGGCCAGTCTGAGTATGTGGTTATCAAACGAAAGTATGGAGTTCCAATGCGTTTTGGTTGGCTGAGTCTATCATTATCACCGTCATTACAGGAAGATAATTCTCGAATACATCAAACTATTCAACAGGTGCAAGAAGCAGAAGCACTGGGGTTCAAAGATGTTTGGTTGACTGAGCACTATTTCACAGGCGAAAGCGTTTATAATGATGCTATTGTGTTTGCGTCTGCGTTAGCGATGAGGACAGAAACAATCCGGTTAGGGTTTGCAGTCGTTCAGATGCCATTTCACCACCCAGTGCGATTAGCAACACAATTAGCATTACTGGACAATTTATCTAATGGCAGGATTGATGTGGGTGTTGGCAAGGGTACGGTATTTAATGAATATGAATTCATAGGATATGGACTTCGGAGCTCCGATAGCAGACAACGTACACAAGAAAGCCTAGAAATCCTTGAGAAGGCATGGATCAATAAACCTCTTCGTTATCGGGGTGAATTTTATGATATTGATGTGCCTGCGATTAGGCCAGCGCCAGTCCAGCAGCCGGGACCTCCAATTTGGCGAAGCGTTATTTCAGCCGATTCTTTCCGGGAATGTGGTCGTTTAGGAATTCCGATACTTACCTCCCGTCTCCCCGTTAGTTCCATTGCTTCAAGATGGAAACTTTATAAAGAGGGATTGAGTGAAGGCGGACATGATGAAAATGTTCAGCAACAACTTTTAGAAAAAAATGCGCTTTGGAGAAATGTATATGTATCAGATTCTGATAACCGGGCAGAAGACGAGTTAAATGAAATGCTTATTAAAACACGCCAACATATGATGGAGGTTCGTGAAGAATTAAACCCGAAGGATTTTACTATTAATCCCGAAACGCTTAACGATTGGACAGACCCCAAAGTTAGCCATCAACAAGGTGCCGCAATGGCAATTGAAACAGGTTCCATTTTTGGTTCCCCTAAAAAAGTAAAAGAACAAGTTGCAGAACTTCGGGATGCGGGAGTAAACCATTTACTATGTCAGACGGGTTTTGGTGCTATGAATAATGATAGTAATCTTATGTCAATGCGTCTTTTTGGTAATGAAGTGATGCCAAGTTTTTCCTAATTACCTAACCGTGTTGTGGTTTTGGGAGTGAGGTTTTGAATATAATAGCCATCGTACAGGCGCGGATGGCATCCACCCGTTTGCCTGGTAAAGTCCTGTTGAAAGTCTTAAATCGGCCAATTTTATCAATCCAATTGCAACGTATCCGGCAAGTTCGTCAGATTGCGAAGATTGTTATTGCGACAACAACAAACTCGATAGATGACCCAATAGAAGAGTTAGGTGTTGTTGAGAATATACCCGTTTTTAGAGGGGATGAGGACGACGTCCTAGGACGGTTTCAAGGAGCAGCCGAAAAATTTGATGCAGATGCGATCGTCAGACTAACTGGGGATTGCCCGTTAATTGACCCAGAAATTGTTGATCATTTAATCAATGTTTTTAAAAAAAAGGATTCGAAATTGCGAGTTGTGACAAATGCCATTCCTAGAAGTTATCCAGCTGGACTTGATGCTGAGTGCTTTGATAGAGGGGCGCTAGAACTAGCGGTTGCTGAAACGATTGACCCTTATGACCGTGAGCATGTGACACCTTATTTTTATAAAAATCCCAATCGTTTTAGTGTTGAGAGTATCGTCTGCGATGACAATCTGTCTGCCGAGAGATGGACTTTAGATGAAGCAAGTGATTTCGACCTCATAAAAAAAATTTTAGAGGGCCTTTACTCAGTAGATCCCTTTTTCCGTATGAAAGATATATTGGATTACTTAGACTCTAATCCCGATTTACGTGGCTTAAACAATTTTATTCAAGAAACGCCTCGCATTATCGAAGATCGTGTTTTTGGAGCCACACAAAAATGACAAAAAGAGTCATTTCCGAACAGGAAAAATTTTGGATGGGCGATTTTGGTGCTCAGTATAATGATCGCAATATAGGTGCAGATTTCACGAAAGGTAGAAAGCACCTTTTTAGATCTGCTTTAAGAACTGTTGGCGGCATCAAAAATGCTATCGAGTTTGGTGCCAATATTGGCTTGAACATTCATGCTTTGAAGAATTTGTACCCAGAAATTAATTTAACGGCTATTGAAATTAATCAAGAAGCTGTAGACCGGTTATTGGAAATTGATGATTTGATAGTCTACCAAGGATCTGTAGTAGATATTCATACGAGAAAATTATACGACTTGGTATTCAGTGTTGGCGTACTGATCCATATTAATCCAAATGATTTAGAAAACGTTTATCAGAACATATACTTTTCAAGCAGCCGGTATATCCTTATTGCTGAATATTATAGTCCTAAGCCGACAAGTGTTCCTTATCGCGGTTATGAAAATAAACTATTTAAAAGAGATTTTGCTGGAGAATTACTTGATAAATATGTCGACTTGAAGCTAATAGATTATGGGTTTTGTTACCACCGAGACCCAAAAGTACCATTAGACGATATAACTTGGTTTTTGTTAGAAAAAGTTTAACGGAGGCTGACTATGCTTAGCGAGACCCAAATCGAACAATACTTTGAAGATGGTTACGTAATACCAGATTATAGGATCCCTGAAGAAACTATAATATCCATACAGGACCGCCACAATGAGCTATTAGTCTCTCATCCAGAGTTCAGAGATTACTGTCCGGCCATTTTACAATATGATGAAGGCTTTGCTGACTTTTGCCGTAATAAAGAAATTCTTGATATGGTAGAACAATTAATCGGGCCAGATATCGCGCTTTGGAATTCAAGTTTTTTTGCCAAACCTGCAGGTAACGGGAAAGCAACTCCATGGCATCAGGACGGCGAATATTGGCCAATCCGACCACTCGCAACTTGCACAGTCTGGGTGGCTGTGGATGATGCTACTAGGGAAAATGGTTGCCTCAGAATTATTAAAGGCTCACATAAAGAGAAAAGGCTATTTGAACATAAAACAAACCCTAGTACCGATCTGACGCTAAACCAGGAATTACTAACTACAGAGTTTGATGAAAGTAAGGCCGTAGACCTCGTTTTGGAAAGAGGACAAATATCACTTCATGACGTATTTCTCGCACATGGTTCCGAGCCTAACACATCGAGTAAGTCTAGGAGAGGGATGACTATGCGTTTTATGCCGATGACCAGTATATTTGATCATCAACTTGCGAGAGAGCAATATAAAAATATGCATGTGCCAGATCATTCTGAACGTAAGATTTTTCACATGCGTGGCATTGACCGGTCTGGAAAAAATAATTTGGCATTCAAATAAATAGTATTTTTATAAAACTACTTCCATGGTTTCTTTTAGCGCAGGTGGGTAAAGCGATCGTACAAATCTAAAGAATGTATTAAAGTGCACCCGAGTCCCTTCATTTTAGTATTCTTTGATATAATACCGCTTGCTTCTTGCTATCGAGGTTGCAAACGAATTCCACCGTCTAATCGTATGGTTTCGCCATTTATCATGACGTTGTCGATAATGCTCATTGCCAATTTTGCATATTCTGCTGGGGTTCCAAAACGTGATGGAAACGGGATAGTCGCGGCTAAGCTGTCCTGAACATCTTGTGGCATGCCGAGTAGCATTGGCGTTGCGAATAGACCAGGTGCTATTGTATTAACCCTAATCCCATATCGAGCAAATTCGCGAGCGCATATGATTGTCAATGAGTGAACACCTCCTTTAGATGCACCATATGCTGCTTGACCAAGTTGCCCTTCAAAAGCAGCTACCGAAGCAGTTGAAATTATGACACCTCGCTCATTATCCTCTAAAGTGGGAAGTTCCATGATATCGGCGGCTGCTAACCTTATTAAATTAAACGTCCCGATTAAGTTTACTTCGATAACATGACGAAAATTATCCAGGGGCATCGCGCCATTTTTGCCAACAATCTTTTCTGCAGGGGCGATGCCAGCGCAATTTACAAGTATACGTGCGGGGCCGTGTTTTGATCGCGCTGTTTCTATTGCATTTACACCGGAAGCTTCGTCGGAAACATCACATTCTATGGCGATACCACCAATTTCTTGTGCGATAGAGATAGCATTTCCTATATTACTATCCAATAAAGCAACTTTCGCTCCTGCGGACGCTAAAGCCCGCGCTGTTCCGGCTCCCAAGCCGCCTCCTCCACCGGTAATTAACGCAGCTTGTCCCTCAATTTTCATTGAAAACCTCCATTCAAAATTTTTTTATACAGTTTCATTGGATTCCTTTTAAAGTTCTAATAGAAGTCTAAAAAGTTTAAAAATGATTTTAAAAAATGTAACTGATTTTACTGAGGACTTAAATGCTTAGTAGTTCTGCACCGTTACCTGCAAAAATATTTGGCTTTAGTGGTTTGGCTCCTTTTTTAATTTTGGCTCTTTCTGCTTGGATATTTCCGGACCCGTATAGATTGTTAGTGTTTGATATACTGGTTCATTATGCTGCGGTCATCTTGAGCTTTGTTGGTGCTGTTTATTGGGGACTTGCATTGTGTAATTTCAATAACAAATCTAAGTCTGAAAAACAAATGTGGATCATGTTTGGTTGGAGCATAATACCTGCTGTTATAGCATGGATAGCCACTCAGATGGTTTTATCGGCTGCGCTTTTAGTACTCATACTAGGGTTTGTTTCTGCATTTATTTTCGATCTTTGGTCAGGGAAAAGGAAAGAGATTCCATTTTGGTATCTTAAACTTAGAAAGAGCTTAACGTTAGTTGTGGTAATTACATTGAGCTCCGCGCTGCTTCAAAGTATGATTGCATAGTTCATTTCTTTATAGCCCGCCAACCAATATCCCGGCGGAAAAAGCCCTCAGGCCAATGCACTTTATCGACGGCTAGATATGCATTGCGTTGTGCTAATGATATGTCTGCTCCGAGTGCTGTGACACCCAAAACGCGTCCTCCATCCGCTAAAATTTGGCCTTCACTTGAACGGGTTGTTCCTGCATGGAATATTTTTATATTGTCATCGTCTTTTAATGTATCAATACCATTAATTACTGACCCCTTGCTGTAGTTATCAGGATATCCTTTTGCCGCCATTACGACACAAACTGCCGACGCGCTATCCCACCTCAGGTCGAAACTAGAAAGCTGACCATCTACACAAGCCATCAAGGCGGGCAGTAAATCACTTTTAAGCCTTAGAATAAGAACCTGAGTTTCGGGATCTCCAAAACGTGCGTTATATTCAATTAATTTTGGCCCGTTTGGTGTAATCATTAAACCGGCATACAAAACGCCTTTATATGGATTCCCCTCCTCTGCCATGCCTTTGATGGTTGGCTGGATAAATTGTTCCATAATCGTTTGAGCCAATCTCTGGTCAATGACTGGAGCGGGCGAGTATGTCCCCATTCCACCTGTATTTGGTCCTATATCGCCCTCACCAACGGCTTTATGATCTTGAGCTGTGGCAAGTGGCACTGCAGTTTTTCCATCAACTAATACATGAAAGCTGGCCTCCTCTCCAATCAGAAATTCTTCAATTACCACTTCATTTCCGGCCACCCCAAAGGCTTGATCTCTAAGAGCGGCGATAACAGCCTTTTCGGCCTCGGCTTCAGTATGTGCAACAGTTACACCCTTGCCCGCGGCTAATCCGTCAGCTTTGATTACTATTGGAGCCCCTTGATGTCGAATATACGAAATGGCTTCATCGCAGGAAGTAAATCTAGCGTAGGCTGCCGTAGGGATATTGTGACGTGTGCAGAATTCTTTTGTAAAACTTTTAGACCCTTCCAATTGGGCGGCTGCAGCTGAGGGTCCAAAAGCCTTTATCCCAGCTGAACTCAAATTATCAACTAAACCGTTAACAAGTGGCCCTTCGGGACCAACCACTACAAGGTCAATCGATTGGTTGACAGAGAACTGGGTGATTTCTTGAATGTTATCAACATTTAAGGGTACGCAGATAGCATCTTCCTCGATGCCAGCATTTCCTGGAGCGCAGTATAATGTATCACAAAGTGGCGAGGCAGAGATAGCCCAGCAAAGCGCGTGCTCTCTCGCACCTGATCCAACTACGAGAATTTTCATTTTTTTACTCCAAGTTCTTTCGAATTGATGTTTTCTAGATTACATTGTTGTCATGGAGGATAAACTAGATCAACTTAACGATAACTTACCAGAGATATCTGTTAGTGAGTTGTCAAATCAAGTTAAATTCACTGTTGAGACTGCGTTTGGTCGTGTGAGGGTGCGTGGCGAAATCTCCCGTCCAAAGAAAGCGGCATCAGGACATCTTTATCTTACGCTTAAAGACGATAGGTCTGTCATAGACGGTGTTTGCTGGAGAGGTAATGCGCAGCGTCTAACTGTTCAACCGGAAGAGGGTATGGACGTAATCTGCACAGGTAAAATTACCACTTACCCTATGCAGTCGAAGTATCAGATGGTAATTGAGAAAATAGAATTAGCTGGCGAGGGTGCCTTATTAAAGCTCTTGGAAGAGCGGCGGAAAAAACTGGCTGATGAGGGTTTGTTTGACCGAGACAAGAAACAATCACTTCCAAAATTTCCAAAAATAATAGGTGTAGTAACTTCGCCTACAGGATCCGTAATAAGAGATATCATTCACCGAATCGAAGATAGGTTTCCGTTGCGTGTGATTATTTGGCCTGTTCTGGTTCAAGGAAATAAAGCTGCGGAGCAGATTGCTAGCGGGATAGAAGGTTTTGAAAAATTAAAGGAAATAGATCCATCGTTGGGGCCAGATGTTTTAATTGTGGCACGTGGAGGGGGGAGCTTGGAGGACCTCTGGCCATTCAATGAAGAGAATGTTGTGCGTGCAGTTTTCAATAGTACTATACCTCTAATATCAGCCATAGGACATGAGACGGATACGACGTTAATTGATTTTGTAGCGGACGTCAGAGCGCCTACCCCCACTGCGGCAGCAGAATTAGCGGTCCCTGTTAGATCGGATTTTTTGTCTAGGGTGATCGAAAATGAAAGACGTCTATTAAGCTCTATCAACAGATCATTGAACGATTTTAAATTAAAACTAGAAGGTTTTTCGCGGGGGCTTGGCGATCCAGATCGAATTATCGAGGAAAGGGCGCAGAGATTTGATTATTCTGAGCGCCGTCTTTTCCCTCAGATTAAAATATTTCTGGAGGGTAAAGAACACTTAGTTGATCAGGTAGCCAGCAGACTACCTGCCCCTGAATTACAAATAGAGAAAAAAATTAGTCATCTAAACATACAAAAAGAGAGATTACAAAATTTTAGTCATCGCAAATTTGAAATAATTAAAACTGAATATGACAATATTTCGAATAAGTTTCATGTTAAGTATATCAGCCAAAAGCTTGAAAAATATCACTCGGACCTAGACCGTCTGGTCGACCGCAAAGAAAAAGCCTTAGTGAGTCTACTCGAAAACTTTACTGTACAGCTTACCAATATAGATCGTTTATTAGAAGCAAGTTCATTTCAAAGAACTCTTGATAGAGGATTCGTATTAGTTCGGGATGAGAACGACATTCCAGTTTTTGAATCCAGTCACTTGCACAACGATCAGTTAATTAAATTATCTTTTCAAGACGGTTCATCTAATGCCCGCATTATTAAGGAAGTAGCAGAAAAGCGACAACGAAAGCAACAGTCAGGCACTCAGCAAGAGTCTCTTTTTTGATGCAGATATTCGTTATTTTTATTAGTCTTCTTTTTATTTCACCATTAGCTGCAGAAACTACTCTAAAGGGTAATTTCACACAGGGTGGTTTAGTTTATGGCAAGACTAAGCCCGGAAACATACTAAAATTAGAGAAACGTAAGTTGCGGATCTCGTCCAGTGGGTCGTTTGTCTTTGGGTTTTCTCGCGATACCAAAAAACGATTACAATTAATGATTGATATGCCGAATGGATCATCTGAGACACGTACTATTAAAGTACAGCCGAGAAAGTATAGAGTGCAGCGTATAAATGGGTTACCCAATAATATGATTAGTCCGCCGAAAAAAGTTCTGGAGCGAATAATTATTGAAAATAAGAAAATCAACAAAGTTAGAATGCGCGACAGCAACTTTTCGTTCTGGAAATCAGGATTTGTATGGCCAGCTAAAGGCCGGATTTCTGGTGTTTATGGTTCGCAGAGGATATTAAATGGTAGGCCCAAACAACCTCATTACGGAATTGATATAGCAGCGCCAAGAGGAAGCTTGGTGGTAGCCCCGACAGGTGGCGTTGTTGCGTTGGCAGAGCCTGATTTATACTATTCTGGAGGCACGATAATTATAGATCACGGCCATGGGCTGACTTCAGCTTTTCTTCATTTGGACAAGTTATTTGTTGTGGTGGGTGATGTAGTATCTCAATCCCAGCCAATTGGAACAATTGGTTCTACGGGAAGATCGACAGGCCCACATCTTGATTGGAGGATTAACTGGTTTGAGAAACGCATCGATCCTAGCCTATTAGTTGAATAGTCATCCTATAAGGAAATAGTATTATTTTCCCCACCGTCTATGTAACCATAGCCATTGACTGGGCGTATCCCTTATCCAATCTTCAATGATTTGATTGGCGTTCAGCATTATCAATTCAGTGTCCCTCACCGTATCTCCAGAGTTGGGGAGTTGAATAGGAGGGTAAAATACAACTCGAAAGGTGGCACCAGCAATACGTTCTACTCGTGCTGGTATTATCGGACATCTGTGTCTGAGTGCAAATGCCGCAAGAGCTGTTGTTGTTTTAGCTGGGCGTCCAAAGAAAGGTATAGCTAGACCTTCATTCAATTTTTGATCGATCATAATTGCTAAGTGACCGCCATCCTTTAGCACGCGAGCCATTTTAATAGCTCCTTCACGGCTCTTCGGGATTAGGTATGGACTAAGCCTACCGTGGGCTTTTCTTAAAACTTTTTCTGCTAGTGGAGAATTGAGTGCGCGGTAGACAAAATTCATACTAAGTCCATTTGGCTCAGCTAACATTGGAAGTAATTCCCAGTTTCCGAGATGCGCAGAGAAAACAATGCCAGGAAGTCCATCGTCCCGCATCGATTGGATATGTTCAACGCCAATGACTTCTACACGTTTATCCTTACCGCTGACATCGAGATTTTGGATATGGGGATATTCGCCGATAATACGACCACAGTTTTCCCACATATCTCTTAAAACAATTTTAATCTTGCTTTCTGTCCAGTCCGGGAAACAATTGCTTATGTTAATTCGAGCCCGATTACTAACTGACAGATGAGGCCCTAAAGTCCGTGCTATAATGCCCATTAGCCCTGATGCAATGTCGATTGGTAATAATTTGAGTGTATTAACAACAACCCAAGCGAGGATCCCTTCGAGTGGCCAAGTGAAAAACCTCTTGAACCATCTCTTATTTGAATACTGAGATTTACCCCTATTGATCATTTTCAAATAACTGAATCTAAGAGTTGCTGAATTTCACTATCATCTTCCCATACAACGGTTATTCCTATGGGTTGGCATAGATGAGCCACATTTTTGGGCACTCTTTTCATATCTTTGAATGTTGTCACTAAAATGGCATCAACCTTGGTGGCTTTTTCGTAGAGCTCACGAATTTCACTTTCTCTAAAGCGATAATGATCAGGGAAAGCTACAAAGTCTATGATATTTAGGCCCATTTTTTCAAGTGTTTCAAGGAATTTGGTTGGTCTACCGATACCTGCAAATCCGATCACGTTGTTGTTCGACAATTGTATGCCCATTTCGGCAGGGACAAGTGACGCCCGTAATAATGGTTTATCATTTGGTATTAGTTCTATTATTGATGGATTGACTTCACCTACTAATACAATAACATCAGCTCTTTTTAATCCTGAATATATCGGTTCCCGCAGAGGCCCCGCAGGTATCAGACGACCATTTCCAAAGCCATAGGGACCATCGATTATTACGAAAGACAGAGTTTTAACCAAACTTGTATGTTGAAAACCATCGTCCATAATAACTATTTCGAAACCCGCATTTTTAGCTGCGATAGCGCCTGCTGTTCTATTTCTGGAGACCCAGGTAGGTCCTACTTCAGATAAAATTAGCGCTTCATCACCCACTTCGTAGCTACTGTGTTCATCGGGATTGACTTCAATTGGGCCTGCCTCAATACCTCCATAGCCACGTGTGAGAAAACTGATATTATGTTTAACGTTTAATTTTTGTCCTATCGATAACGCAATCGGTGTTTTACCGGCACCACCACTTACGAGATTTCCTATACATAGGACTGGTATATCGATTTTTGTTTTAGATCTGAGAGATCGTTCCAAAAAGCTAAGACACTTATATAACTGTGCAAGCGGTTCGAGGAGTTTTGGGATGAAACCATCAGCATGCCAGAAACTGGGGGTCTTCATTTCTATACTCCTTATTTTAAGCTCTTGAGAAAAGGAGTGATTGAACCAAAGACGCTGTCTAATATAGCGTTACCACTTTCCGCATATTCTTTGGCATTATTAGATAGCGTAGTTGCCAGTTCATTATCATTAAAAAGGTCTTCTAACAATTTAGCGAGACTTCCATTTGCATTCATTTGAAGAGCAGCTTTCGAACGTATCATCTCATCTGCTATTTCTTGGTTCTTTGCCATTAGGGGACCAAAAAAAATGGAACAATTAAAATGAGCGGGTTCTATGGGATTATGCCCTCCAACGGGAACTAACGACCCTGCGACGAAAACAAATGGAGCGATATCAAAAAAAATAGACATTTCTCCCAAAGTATCGGCAACGTAAAGGTTGGTCTCCAGAGTTATCTCCTCATTTAAGGTCCTTCGAGATACACAAAGGCCATTTGCTTCCCCAAGTCGCTGAATGCTAGATCCTCGCTTTGGGTGTCTCGGTACAATTATGGTTAACAGATCTGGAAATTGATGCTGCAGTAGCTTCTGTGTTCTAATTACTGTTAGATCTTCGCCTTCATGCGTACTTGCAGCCAGCCATATTTTTCGACCCTCGACTTGTTTGGATATTTCTGCGACCAATTTTTTGTTTAAAGATAATTTGGCTGCAGATCGTTTTAAGTTTCCTCCAACTTCGACACAAGGGGCCCCAAGTTTTATGAAGCGTTGCGCTTGCTCAGGATTTGTAGCAATCACGAGGTCTAAATTTCCAAATATTGAACGGGACATTTTTCTGGTCCACTGCCATCTAGCGTATGAGCGTTTAGAAAGTCTCGCATTAACTATGATTATAGGAATATCACGATTTTTTATTTGTTGGATTTGTGTGGGCCAAAATTCTGATTCCATGATTAGAACCAAATTTGGACTCCAATGATTGAGAAAGGTTTGAACCCATGCAGGCCGGTCCAGAGGTGCAAACTGATGAATAACACGTTTAGGTAAACGGGTAGTCAATAGTCTAGCGGAGGTTAGGGTGCCTGTTGTTAGAAGAATTGTCATTGACGAGTTTATTTTCGTCAGTTTTTCGATTAATACGAGGGCTGCTAGGCTCTCTCCTACGCTCGATGCGTGGAGCCATATGAGTTCTCCTGCAGGTCGAGCAACCTGAGTTTTGCCCCTTCTTTCGTTTACTCGCGTCGGGTCTTCTTTTCCTGACCATACACGAATTAGAAGTATCAGTTCTATTACGGGTGTCCCGATCGTCATTATAGTTCTGTAAAGAAACCGGATCATGAAACGTCTTCGCTCTCCTCAGGAGGTATCAGCGAGGCGGGTTGGATTGGTTTGTGTTTGAAAAATAATTCACTCTCCTCACTGACTTCATTGAGCTCGTCCTCTACCTTGGCACGCCAATACTCTTCCTGTTTTTTAGAAAGTGTTTTTGAAATAAAGATTGGTTTTCCGAAAATAAAAACGCCTTTAGTAAAAGGATGGGCTAGGATCATACTGTCCCATGTTTTCAGCAATACCCTTTTTTCTGTATTCCAGGCAACGGGAATAATAGGAATATTACTAAGCCGCGCCGCTGTTATGGTACCCATAGCCAATCTCATCCTTGGCCCTCTAGGTCCGTCTGGAGTAATTCCGATTGAGTGACCATTACGAAGCTCTCTTAAAAGTTTTCTAAGGCCGTCAGAACCACCTTTATTGGATGACCCAGCAACCGTCTTATATCCAAGATGGCCAATCGCACGACCAATCAATAAACCGTCTCTATGTGATGACCGCAGCAAAGTTATGCTCTGGGAGTTGCCCCAGCCTGCGGTCATCGACAATATCCGGTTATGCCAGAAAATTAAAATTATTGGTTTATTGTCATCTAATAACTTTTTCGTGGCAAAAGGTATATTTTTTTCCCAACGAATTGAATAGGCTAATAATTTAATTAAAAATGCTATTAACCAGCTTCCTGTTTTTTGAATTGATTTATTGTGCCTCAGTAATTTCCACATCCTAGAACATTAACTCTTCAT
>QBVV01000014.1 GCA_003284265.1 SAR116 cluster bacterium AG-313-A07 | reverse complement strand
AAATATAAGAACCTTTGATCTTCAGGAGAAGGGAAGAGAAGGACCCTGGGTCAACTATGCTCGGATGGAAACTTTGAGATCCCCGAAAAAGCTTGCAGGACCTGCTTTGGGTATACCCAGTCTTACTTTTCAATCTTGGTATGAGACTCAATGGGGTAAAGAGTCATGGGAGGCTTTGGGAAAAATACCCACTTTGATGTGGATGGATTATTTGATTTGGTATCGCAAGGTTTTAAATCTGAATATCGAAAATGAGACGGAAGTTATTAATATTACTCCGTTGACCCATTCATTTGAAATTACGACAAAGCATAAAGGAATCACCGAATTGGTTTATGCTCGTAAAATAGTTCTTGCCACTGGGCGCGAAGGAATGGCTGAACCCCGGGTTCCCAAACCACTAGAACCGTTCCGAGGAGATTGTTGTAAACATAGCTCTGAAGAAATTGATTTCCAATCGATGGCAGGCAAGGATATTGGCGTAATTGGTATCAGTGCATCTGCTGTTGACAATGCTGCGTCAGCACTCGAGGCAGGTGCTAATAATGTCTTTTTATTTGTGCGCTCCCCTACAATACCTCGGATCAATAAAATGAAAAGCGCCGGATATCCGGGATTCACGCATGGATTTCCAGCATTACCGATTGCGGATAGGTTAAGTTTGCTGTCCTACGTTTTTAAATATCGAATTGCACCTCCCAGAGATTCTGTTTTGCGTGTTTGGCAGCATTCGAATGTGCACCTCTGTCTTGACTCGGAAATTAATAAAGCAGAAAAGTCGGGAGAGAAAATGCATATTTTTACGGATTCCGAGAAATATGTTTTGGATAATATTATATTAGGGACCGGATTTAAAATTAATGTTACGTCTCCCAAATATTTAAGCAAGTTTTCAGACAAAATACGGACGTTCAGAGATACTATTTCAGCTCAAGAACAATATTTTGATGAGTTCCTAGATTTCCCAGACCTCGGCAATAGTTTTCAATTACAGGAAAAATCTATCGGTGAAGCGGAATACTTAAAGGACTTGCATGAATTTACATTTGCAGCCACGGTTAGTCATGGAAATGTGAGTGGTGATATCCCAGCGGTTACTGATGGAGCAGAACGGTTAGCCCGTTCAATTGCGTCGGATATCTTTGTGGAAGATTATCCACATCATTTCTCCGAACTTTGCGACTATGAGGAACCAGAGTTATTCGGTGATGAAATTCCTCAGAATAAGTATTGGTTGCCAGATGTCTAATACACTGGAAAGTTATTTTGAGGAAACTTTTGTGGATTGAAAAATGGATACTTATAAGGACGCAATTTTCATAGATGGTTTGGTGATATCCAAGTTTTCGCGAGCTGTTTTTGAGGATATGAAAAAGGGTGGGATAACGGCAGCCAATTGTACCTGTAGCGTTTGGCATAATTTCCAAGATACGATGTCTAATATAGCGCAATGGAAATATTGGTTTCGGGAGTGGGATGACATCCTCCTCCAGGTCCATGATGTCAAAGATATTGAGCAGGCCAAAGCAGATGGAAAAGTAGGAATTATTCTTGGCTGGCAAAATACAAGTGGGATTGATAATGATCTCGATAATTTGATCCTTTTTCGAGACCTTGGGGTACGGATTATTCAGTTAACTTATAATTCTCAGAATCTAGTTGGAGCTGGTTGCTGGGAAACTAACGATAGCGGTTTAACAGATTTTGGGCACGAAGTTGTCAGTGCAATGAATGATTTGGGAATATTGATTGATCTATCCCATGTTGGACCAAAGACTAGCGATGACGCAATTAAGTATTCAAAACGCCCTGTTGCTTATACGCATTGCTGTCCAATGCTTAAACAACATGCCCGGAATAAGACAGACGAACAATTGCGTACAATAGCTAGAGCAAATGGATTTGTAGGGTTCGCCAGTTATTCTCCATTTCTTCCAAAGGGTGAAGACAGCACGCTGGCAGATTGTGTGTCTGCAATTGATTATGTGATTAATATAGTAGGTGAGAACCGTGTTGGGATTGGAACGGATTGGGTTCAAGATCAAGACATTGATTTCTTCACTTATTTGTCATCTGACAAAGGTAAGGGTAAACCAACGTCGACACCACACAAGAAAGTTCCAAGTATGCCGCATGGATTGGAGAGTCTGGGTAATTTTGGAAATTTTGTTCCTGCAATGGAAGAAGCGGGGTGGTCGGAAGAAAAGATTCGAAAAATCTTAGGTGAAAATTGGGTCAAATTTTTAGATGAAGTTTGGTCTTAACTTAAGACTTATTTCACCCAGAGTTCGACCGATGCCAGATATATTAAACGAGCGGATAGAAGAGTAAGAACGGATTTGAAAAGGATGACGAAAACCTTTTCGGGAATTTTTTCTAATATAAAACGACCAGTAAAAGTACCCAAAAAACCAGTCCCAACCATTGCCAAAATCAGGAAGAGCCATTCTGAAAAAGCGAAGCCAAGTAAACCAAAAACAACAATTTTGAGACCGTGTTGCAACATTCCGCAAATAGCATGGGTGCTGACCGCGGTCATCTTTCCTAGTATTTTTGGGGCCATAAATGCGCCTATCAGTAATCCAGTTGCCCCTACGAACATGCTAGCAAATGTCGTCCCAATTCCAATAGGAATAAATGATTTTGGGTTTACATTCCTTTTCTCGGGTTTTGGACCCCAAACAATCCAAAGTACAAAAACACCCAATACTAATCTTAGTATATCTTTTGGGAGTGCTATAACGACTTGAGAGGCGATGGCTGCACCCACTAAAGATCCAACAAAGAAATATATGAATATTTTCCAGTTAAGGTGATCGCGCATTAACCACGCCCGGCCACCGTTTGAGCCCATCTGAACCGCACCATGCACAGGTATTACTGAAATTATAGGCATTATTGACGCCATTGCCATTAACATCATAACACCGCCACCTATACCAACCGTGGCGGTAACTGCGGATGTGAAATAACTAAAGATAATTAGTCCAACCGCTTCTACGGGCGTAAGGCTAACAGGAAAATAGTCCAGTAACATTTCCATTTTTATTTCTTCTAATTCCGCATCGAGGTCAATAGTATCCGTCTAAACCGCCCGATAGAAAGGACTGTATAAGTTCTAGAGAGTTTTATATACTGGTTTTGTGTCTTAAACAAAGGAATACAAAATGACGAGAGATTTGTCCCGCACAGGAATAGACAGTCTAGACTCCGCAGCTTTGGATCTATTATTTGGAAATGCTCGTACTCACAATGTTTGGCAAGACCGTACTGTGTCGGAGATAGTGTTGAGACGACTATTCGATTTGATGAAAATGGCCCCAACAAGTATGAATATTTCCCCAGCGCGCATCATTTTCGTCAAGACTGAAGAGGGCAAAGAGAAGTTAAAACCTGCCTTGGTTTCGGGAAACGTAGAGAAGACTATGACAGCTCCTGTATGCGCGATTATTGGCCATGATCTTGATTGCTGGAAGCAACTGCCAAAATTATTTCCCTTTAAAGATATGAGTAGCCTATTTAGCAATAACCCTGATTTTGTGTTAAGTACTGCATTCAGAAATTGCTCGATGCAAGGCGCATATCTGATCATGGCTGCAAGGGCACTTGGGCTTGATTGTGGTCCCATGTCTGGTTTTGATAACGATCTCGTCGATAAAGAATTCTTCTCCGGTACAGCTGTGAAATCAAATTTTTTATGTAATATCGGTTATGGTCGAAAGGAAAAGTTATCCGATCGTGCTCCCCGCTTTAATTTTGAAGATGTTTGTCAAATCATATAATTTTAGCGTTAATTATTTAAGTATCAAACTTCCGTCCTTTTGATATTATGTATTTTAGCACGTAGACCCTAGCAGCACTCGAAAGGTTATTTGTTCGTCCTACGTCGATCTCAGAGAGTAAATAATTAATGGAAACGCCTTTATGCGCGGCAATATCCGTTAGGATATCCCAGAATTCAGTTTCAATTGAAATACTGGTTGCGTGGCCAGATACCATGACGGACCGCTTCTGAATTTCTCCACGTTTTACCATTTATTTTTCCCGATAAAATTCGGCTACTAGTTCGACATGTGGCGACCAAAGAAATTGATCTATTGAGGTGATTTTTTTTAATTGATAGCCGCCGGTTACTAAAATTTGGCTGTCTCGTGCAAACGTGTTTGGATTACATGATACCGCCACAACTGTGGCAGGACCATTTTTGACTATTTCCTCTACCTGTTTTTTAGCGCCTGAGCGGGGCGGATCAAATACGACTGCGTCATACTTTGATAATTCATCTGCTGACAAGGGATTTTTTAATAGATCACGAGTTTCAACTGATATTTTGTTATCAATAGCAGCTTTGATCGTGCCTTTTTTGAGAGCGTCGGCGGCAAATGGGTCACCTTCGACAGCATGGACAGTCGCCTGATGATGTAATGGTATAGTCAGGGTTCCACACCCAGAAAATAGTTCCAGAATTGTTTTTGCACCAGTGACACCCAACAAGACTGCTTCAGTAATTGACTGTGTTCCCTGTTTAGTTGCTTGAAGGAAAGCCCCGGGAGGTGGCGATATCTTCACCCCTGAAAATTCTATCTGCGGCGTTCTTTTCTCGATAATAGGTATGATGTCAGCAGCTGATGCAATTTTCATCGATATTCGAGATAAATTATGAGTATGGGCTAATTTGTTAAAAGCTTCTAGTCCCTCTAATGACGGTTCAGATCGCAGATAAATCAAAATATCCAAACCATTGTCGAGCTTATTGATGCTAATCCTTGAGCTTTCTCCTATCGCTACAAATGAATGAGAAATAGGGCGAAGAGCATTACTCAAATTTATGATTTCCGGGTCTAATAAGTCGCAACTCTGAATATCAACAATTCTATGACTGTCTCTCTCGTGAAATCCTAAAACTGATTTTGTTTCAAATCGTTTTATAGATATATCTGCCCGTCTTCGTGCCCGCGGCTCCGATGGTATTAACTTAGAGAAGACGGTATTGGGAGAAGTAACTGTTTTAGTGACATTTTTGATGCGATTTAGCTTCCATTGCTGATAAGAAATAGTATTCCAGTGCTGAAGAGAACACCCTCCACATATCCCAAAATATGTACATGGTGCTGAGACTCTTTCAGCAGAGGTTTTTGTGACTTCCAAAAGTTGTCCAAAAATACCCTCTGCTGTTTTGAAAATAGGACGCGTGATGATTTGTTCCCCGGGTAGGGTGCCGGGAATAAAATAAGACTGATTTTCTTTCAGTTTATCGTTGTTGTTGGGAGGTGAATTATTAGATATTCCATCGCCTTTACCGCCTATACGATCGATAACTAATTCTATTGTGGCAGTATGGCTGGGAAAACGTTTAGTCGTTTTCTTATTTTTTTTCGGGCGTTTATTCATCTTATAGAGTAATCAATGCTCTCTATATTTCCAGAACAATCATAAGGATTTTCGGACCGGAAAAATTTCTGGGTTCACACTGGGGAAAAATGCTAACATTGATGTCGCCTTGTCTCCAATGTTTCGAATTTCATGATGAAGCCTGCTTGGAAGTAAAATAGAAGAAGTTCCATTGAGGTCGGCGTTGATCTCATAATTATCTCCATCTAAAATGACACTAATTTTCCCGCTCGCAAAAGTGATAGTCTCTTCCACTAGATGGTAATGCATTGGGATGACATCACCAGGTTGGAGAGGTTGTTCCCATAACTCGCATGCACCAGACCCGGTGCTTTGTGTGATAATCCTCGCAATTGGAAGGTTTGAATTTTTTGATATGAAAACATCGGCTTGGTTGTGAATCCGTATAGCCAAAACAAGCTCCTTTTAATTTTGGTTAAATACCTTCGATCGTTCTCAGGGGGATGGCGTATTTTCTTCGATTAGGAATTATCAAAATTGTCTGTATTTTGTGGATTATCCTAATAACGATAATTTTCCCCTTTGAATGGCCCCTGCGGGGTTACGCCAATATAACTCGCTTGTTCCTCACTCATCTTTGTAAGCTTTGCGCCGACTCTTGCTAGGTGCAACTCTGCAACCTTTTCGTCAAGAGCCTTAGGCAGAACATAAACTTCATTCTTATACTTCCCAACATTTGCCCAGAGTTCTATTTGCGCTAAAACTTGATTGGTAAATGATGCGCTCATAACAAAACTCGGATGACCTGTAGCGCATCCAAGATTTACCAAGCGTCCCTCCGCTAGTAGTAGTATTCTTTTCCCATCAGGAAATTCTACTTCGTCAACCTGCGGTTTTACCGGATGCCACTTAAAGTTTCGAAGGGCCTCAACCTGTATTTCTGTGTCAAAATGGCCAATATTACAAACTATCGCTCTATCTTTCATTTCTCGCATATGATCGATGGAAATTATATCTTTGTTCCCTGTTGCGGTGACAAAAATATCAGCTTTCGATGCATATTCATCCATGGTGGCAACTTCATACCCCTCCATGGCGGCTTGAAGTGCACAGATTGGATCAACTTCAGTCACAATAACTCGGGCTCCTCCGTTTCTTAAACTGGAGGCGGAACCCTTCCCAACATCCCCATATCCGTTCACAACTGCTACCTTACCCGAAAGCATCACATCCGTTGCTCTGCGTATTCCATCGGTAAGGCTTTCTCTACACCCATAAAGATTATCAAATTTTGATTTGGTCACACTGTCGTTGACGTTAAATGCAGGTAATCTTAAAGTTCCGGCTTCCTGCATTTCTACTAATCTGAGAACGCCAGTCGTGGTTTCCTCGGAGACCCCTCTAATTTCATCAAGTAGTTCTGGGTAATCTTCGTGAACTATTTTGGTTAGATCTCCTCCGTCATCCAGTAACATATTCGGTTTCCAACCATTAGGCGCCTCTATCGTTTGTTTTATGCACCATTCGTATTCCTCTTCGGTCTCACCTTTCCAAGCAAATACTGGGACCCCTGTTGCCGCTATTTCTGCGGCTGCATGATCCTGGGTGGAAAAAATGTTACAGGAACTCCATCTAACTTCTGCACCTAGATGGGTTAGAGTTTCAATTAATACGGCTGTCTGAATAGTCATATGAAGACAGCCAATTATTCTAGCGCCTTTTAGTGGCTTTGAGGCTCCATACTCTTCTCTAACTGCCATCAGACCTGGCATCTCTGTTTCAGCTATTTTTATTTCGCGGCGTCCCCACTCGGCAAGAGATATATCAGCTACTTTATAATCTGAGAATTCAGTCATTTTTTTACTATCCACAACAAGCTCTATAACTATTCAAATTTTTTATTAAGGGTGGCGTATAGCAGTCCCTTTGAATGGGGGCAAGTAATTGAGTATCGATATCTAGTTTTACGCTTTATTTATAGGGTTCTCACTCCCGGAGAGGTTTTTTCTAATCATAGTATTGCCGCAGGCGTTCTTTAACAAGAGTCATCTCTTCTATGCTGGCATTTGCAAATGCAAATCTAAGAAAATGTTCTTGATTAGGACCAAAAAAGGTTCCTGGAAGGCAAAGGATATTCGCTTGTTTTGCCAATTTCTTTGCAACTTGGCGCGCTGATAGTTCAACAAATGGGTGCTTGATATAAGCGAAATAGGCACCACAGCTCACAAGTTCAAAATTTATTTCTTTAGATTGAAATAATCCTTGAACAAAATCACATCGGTCTTTGATGATCTTTTGTTTTTCAGATACCCAGTTGGATAAATTGGCGAGACCAAATAATGCGGCGTCCTGTGAAATCCGTGGTGCACAAATAGCAAGCGTGTCCATGATTTTGGTGATGGACTTGATTGTTTTATCGCCTGCAATTATAGAGCCAACGCGATATCCAGTTAAGCTAAATACTTTAGAAAAACTGTAGATTTGAATGAAGGTTTCCTCCCATTGTTTTTTTTGAAATAAATAATGTGGTTGAATGCTTCCTAAAAAATCCTTGTAGGTTTCATCAATAATTAAAGCAATTTTCTTGTCGCGAGCTAATTCGTAAAAGCTTGTAATTATGTCGGGGGGATAGATAGCCCCAGTTGGGTTGTTTGGAGATATTAATACTATTGCCTTAGTTTTTTTTGTTACAAGCCCTTCGGCATCCAGCGGGTTAGGAATACCATTTTGGTCGGGTTTAAACGGCATAAGTTTCGCTTTTATACCAAGCATTTCTAACCACATTAAATGATTAAAATAGTACGGCTCGGGAAGTATTATCTCGTCACCTGCTTTCGCTAAAGCCATAATAGTAAGGCAGTATGCTTGATTACAGCCAGAGGAGATTAAGACATTATTTAACGAGGTGTTGCCGTTATAAACTTTATTCATGTGTGTGGATAATGATGATCGAAGTTCAGGTATCCCAGCAATTTCTGTATACTGTGCTGTTTGAAACAATCTGGTTCGGGTAGCGAGGTGTTCCTGCAAGCTTTGGGCTGGAGGGTAACTAGGTACAGCTTGTGCTAAATTAATTAATGGTTTTTCTTCAGAAAAACTTCGGCCAGATATCCATGATTGCGCTTCTGCTATTGGAGGTTCGATAGCATTAATGACGTTGGAGTTTATAAACATACTGATTAGCAAGCCCTATTGAAAACTGAAATTTTGTCCAATCATTATCCTAGAGGGAGTTTTACCATACACCCAGTCTTTAGGGATTCGGTAACAGCATCCGTCCATTCCATATATTTCACTGCGGTATTAAAATCTGTATGCGAGATTTTTTCTTTTCCGCGAATAGCATTTATAAACTCTTCTTCCACCCGCCATTTTCCTCTATCTTTATCGTTGACCACAATTTTTTCGAGGACATCAGAGCCAACATAGCCTGCATAGAGTTGCTTTCCCTCTCCCTTTGGTTGAACTAGTCTTAGTGTCCCTTTTGTCCCGAAAATATAGATATCTACTTCATTTTCTAGACTGCCAATTACGGAGGAAATATTTAAACGCATTTGTCCTCCTTGTTCAAAAGTTCCAATAATATCAATGTGATCGGGGATGGATGTTGGGACCCGGTTTCCATCAGCATTTAGGCGGTGTGATACTATGGATCTTCCTACAGCAAATACGCTGTTTGCTGGGCCGACCCACCTCATGATTGCTTCATACCAGATGCCCATATTCATAATATTATTGCCGGAAAAATTACGATTATGTCGCCAATGTAAGTCAGAGGAAAAGTTTGGGTAATCAGCGCCAAAACTAACCCGTCCATCTAATGTTATTAAATCTCCGATGAAGTCGTCTGCGAGTAATTTTTTTATCGTAGTGTCAAATTCAAGAGTATGTGGTGCGGGAACAATTTGTGAGACAAGATCTGGATGATATCGAGAGGCGTTTAGCATTTTGTGTGCTTCTATTGAATTAAGTGCCATTCGAGCCTCGCATAAGACATGCTTCCCATGATTAAGGGCCGCAATAGTGATAGGGCAGTGCATATTGGGCCAAGTGCCTATGCATACTGCGTCAATTCGATCGTCCTCAAGAATAACTCGCCAATTTTTTGCAGTTTCTGCAATATTGAATTCTTTGGCCACTTGTTCAGAAGATTGAGTAGATTGATTTGCGACTGATAATAATTGTATACCTTTTATTTTATTAAACCCGGGTATATGTCGAGATTTAGTGTTGCCTCCAGCTCCGATTAAACCCATTCGAATTTTTTCCATATCGTATCCTCTTATAAATTGTCTAATATCTGCCAGATAATTTTTAGAGATCCTCATTAAAATCGTCTAGGAGCGCTGCGACCTTATCTTCATCTGTTTGATCGAGGATGGCAAAAGCACGTCGTGTTGCGGGGCCAGTCTTTAATGCCCTGATACGTTGCTTAACCCGAGGAATACTTTGCCATGCCATTGAAAGTTCTCTAACCCCGAGTCCTATCAGCAGAGGTGCGAATCTTGGGTCTCCCGCAATTTCTCCGCACACACTTGCCGGTTTATTATTTCTTCTAGCGGCTTCAAGTGTGAACTGAATTAAACGAAGCACGGCTGGGTGCAGTGGATTAAATAGATTTGCTACTTGTTCATCTCCCCGGTCGATGGCGAGGGTGTACATAGTTAAATCGTTAGTGCCAATGGCGAAAAAATCAACTTCGTGAGCGAGGGAATCAGCAATGAGTGCCGCAGCTGGTATTTCGATCATGGCTCCCAATGGTGGCATTGCTAGGTTCAAACTAGGATTACGCTTTTTTAATTTTATTATTACCCTATTCAATATTTGTTTAACCTGTCTGATTTGCTCAACACTTGAAATCATTGGGAGAAGTATCTTGAGTGGTCCATATTCACTTGCTCGTAAAATAGCGGTAAGTTGAACTTCAAATAATTTTTGCTCTTTAATGGATAGACGTACTGCCCTTAAACCCAGCATTGGGTTGGCACTCATTGAATATTTGCGATCCAGTAGCGTTGGTAACTTATCGCCACCAAGATCGAATGTTCTGATTGTCACCGGACGTCCCTGCATTCCCTCCACAATAGCTTTGAGCAACGTATATTGTTCTTCTTCATTCGGTAGGCTGTTTCGGTTTAGAAACATGAATTCAGTTCGAAGTAGACCTATGCCTTCAGCGCCGGCATTCAAAGCACCATCGATATCTCGAGCGAGTTCTATATTTGCTTGCATGCTCACCCGAGTTTTATCTTGGGTTAGGGCTGGTAGTGACCTAAGGCGTGCTAGCTGTCTGTTTAGACGTCTTCTGGCTTCTATTTTTCTACGGTATTCATTTAAGGTTTCTAGTGTGGGATCAAGAATTATTTTGCCATTTTCCCCATCCACTACCAGAGTTTGTCCTGATCGTATTGTTGTAAGGAGGTTTTGTGTCCCCAAAATAGCAGGAAGGTTCATTGAGCGAGCCATTATAGCTGTATGACTCTCAGAACCACCCTGTTGGGTCACAAATCCCGCTATTTTAGTGGGGTCAATCAATGCAGTGTCCGCTGGGCTCAATTCTTCAGAAATTAAAATAGATCCCTCAGGAATTTGGGAAAAAGCCTGATACGGAGCTTGCATCAATTGTCTTAGAATTCGTGACCCAACATCAGTAATATCTTGTAGGCGAGCTGATAAAAAAGGATCTTTAACTTGTGTGAAACCTTTTGCGATTTCATGAACAACTGTTTGAACTGCGGACTCGGCATTTATTCTTCGTTCTTCGATAACCGTTTCAATACCTATCACCATCCTCTTCGAGGTTAACATTGCAGTGTGCGCATCTAGCAGAAGACGCAATTCGTCAGCGGTAGCATCGCTTAGTTTGTTAGTTTTGGCTTTGAGTCTGCTTATTTGTTTTTGGGCTCGTGAAACTGCCGTTCTGAAGCGTTTCTGTTCATTTTTAATGTTATTTTCGACTATCTTGTATTCTGGTAATTGACCCAGGCCAGACTGAATAACGTGAGCAGTTCCTATCGCTATTTCACTTGATACGCCAATACCATTAAGAAACTGTTCTTTCTTGAACTTCATCTCACTTTCAGCTTTATCATTCTTCATAAAATTTATTGTCCACCAGTTCTATAACCTTCTGCATTGCTCTTTCTGCATCTATCCCGGCCATACTTATGTGAATGGAGGTACCTTTGGAGGCTGCTAGCATAAGCAGACCCATAATTGAACCTCCTGAAACAGTTTCATTGTTTTTACTTACGGTAACTTCACAGGAAAAAGCGGCAATTGTTTCAGTGAATTTTGCGGCAGCACGTGCGTGAAGACCCCTTTGGTTCAAAATGGTTAAAACTTTATCGATTTTAACAACTTTTTGATAATTCATCCGGTTGATCCTAGTACTTGCGATGCAACCATAATATATTTTTGCCCCGCTTCCCGGGCTTGTGCTACTGCCTCTGAAATCGTCTCGGTTGAACGAACACTGGCGAGTTTAATCAACATAGGAAGATTTACTCCAGCTATTATGTCAATTTTTGCTTGTTCCATTATAGATATTGCCAGATTCGAAGGTGTTCCGCCAAACATGTCTGTAAGTATAATTACACCTAGCCCTTTATCTACAAATTGCACAGAATTTAGGATGTCTTCTCGACGTTTTTCCATATCATCGTCGGGGTCAATGGTAATAGTCGTTAGTTGATCCTGTGGACCTACAACATGCTCCATGACTTTAACCAGCTCTGTCGCTAGATTGCCATGGGTCACTAAAACCACTCCTATCATGTCTTTAGAAGTATCATCAGTCATTAATTAGCTCCGGCTTCGAAATCGGTAAGTAGATGTTATTCAATCAAGTCGCGATGCTTCAAAGTAACTTTATAATCTTTTTGTTTTAACCAAGCATAGAGATGTTCTGCAACAAAAACTGATCGATGTTTGCCACCTGTACAGCCAATGGCTATTGTAAGGTAACTTTTTCCTTCATCTGCATAATAGGGAATTAGGGGATCCAAAAAATTCTTGAAACCATTGATAAATATTGAAAACCTTGGATCGTTCTCAATGAAGTTTGCAATTTTTTTACCCCTGCCATCTAATGCTCTAAGCTCGTCATCATAATGGGGATTGGATAGAAAACGAACATCAATTATTGTGTCGGCCTCATTTGGCAGCCCGTTTCGAAAACCAAATGATAAAATACTTAGAGTAAGTTTGCTTCCTTTTTCAAGTCCGAGTCTTTTGTTCAATATTAAATTTAGCTGCGATAGTGTTAGATGCGACGTATCTATCATTAAATCCGCTTTTTTGCAGATTCCCGATAATAGTTTCCTCTCTATTCTTATCCCGTCTATTACGGGTAAGCCATCCGAGAGGGGGTGTCTACGCCGTGTCTCTGTAAAGCGCTTGATTAGTGTATCATTATCGCAATCTAGGAATACAATAGATACAGAGAGGCTAGTAGAGGTAACCTGATTGGCACTATCTAATAGTGTTTTTTCATCAAAATCTCTGGTTCTTACATCGATTCCTATCGCTATTTTAAGTTTCTTTTCTGATAACGAATTTGAGCTACTGTGGCTTAGTAAAGCTGGTATAAAGCTAAGGGGTATATTATCTATGGCCTCAAAACCATAATCCTCCAATATTTTTAAGCATGTTGAGCGTCCGGCACCGGAGAGACCGGTCACTAAGACCACATTCTGTTGAAATGGGTCTATTAGTTTTTTATTACTCATATCCATCCAGCTCGATCCCATTCTCCCTTGCTAAGTTTATAGCAAGTTTAACCTTTAAATGCGCAGAAATCTCAAATGGTGCAAATTCGACTGCAGGGACCTTTATATCGAGGAAAGTGCACAGTTGCCAAATAGGCATTCGACTAGCCGCATTATTTGGCAACATATTCAAAACCAATATTAGGGGAGCTTCTTTTTGAGCAACAGTATTCACTATGCCGATTCCACGCACTTCCATACTGTTACGGATAGTTGGAGGGCTCGACATAAAAATGTTACCGTTTCGGCGCGTCAGGCAAACTTGATCGTCAGAGACTAATTGTGCTCCATAGTTTATCATCCGTAATGCCAAATCGGATTTTCCACTGCCAGGCGGACCTCTAAAAAGAATTCCATCACCATCGATTGAGACAGATGTGCCATGTACCTTCATTCTAACTTTAACTTTCTGAAGTTTCTCTGCCTAACTCTGTATAAGTCATTTTAAGAGCTTTCGCTTTTGGTAATGCTATTATAAATCTAGCCCCGATTTTATGTTCAGTTTCGGAATAGATATTTTCAGCCCAGATATTCCCGGAATGAATTTCCACAATTTGTTTGCAAATGGATAAGCCAAGGCCTGAATGCGCTCCAAATTTCTCAGTTGAAGGCCTCTCTGAGTAAAAGCGATCAAAAATAGTATTTAATTTCGAGGTTGGTATTCCTCCTCCTTCATCTTCAACGATTATGTATACACTGTGTTGATCCGACTTACATTGAATAGTAATAGGTTTGTCTTTGGGTGAAAATGTCTCAGCATTGTCTGCTAGGTTTCTGAAAACTTGCATTAGACGATTTTGATGTCCATTAACCAGGTATTGTCGCGCAGGATCTTCAATTATTATGTCTAGTTTTCCAGGAGCAAATCTCTCTGAGGAAACAGATATATTATAAAAATTTGAAACAAGTTGTTTGACATCAATTACATTATACTCGTCACGATTAAGTTCGGAATCAAGACGCGACGCTTCAGATATATCACTCACCAACCTATCCATACGCTGGACGTCATCAAGTATCACCATAAAGAGTTTATCCCTCTTGGATTTATCATCTATTTTGCTCGCTGTCTCAACGGCACTCTGAATAGATGTCAATGGGTTCTTTATTTCATGAGAGACATCTGCAGCAAACCGCTCTATGGCATCCATTCTCTTCCAGAGGTTTTCAGTCATTTGTCGGAGAGCTCTGGCTAAATCGCCTATTTCGTCATTCCTGTTGGAGAGATCTGGAATTTCACGTTTTCTATCTAATCGTGTTCTAATTAGTTCGGCTGAGTGTGCTAGCTTTTGGATAGGGCTAGTAATATAGCGCGAGACTAACCATGAGAAGAAGCATGTGATAACGGATGCTAGGATCCAAATTCCTATAAGTTTTAGTTTTATGGCTCTGACTGAAAGTTCAATTTTTTTGCCGTCAATAGATAGTAATAAGGCTCCGACGATTTGTTTGTATTTTTGGATTGGTACTGCGACGGTTAAAACCAAACCACTACTCTTTTTTGCTTTGACGGTTTTTAACGATATTCCTTGTAATGCTTGTAAAATCTCGGGAAATTCGCTTGCTAGGTGCAGTTTTGCGCCTTGCTGTATTTGGTAGTGTCGATAGCTGGGTAAAATGTTGAATAATTGTTCAAAAAACTCTTTGGCAAAAGATCTAAAAAAGTGATCTGGCCCGGGTGGTGCAAGTGGTTTAGTTTCAATAGGGCTGAGACTTCCACTCATGCTCATACTGTCAGCAAGTAAATTCCCTTTATTGTCAAAAATGCGTAAGCGAATGGGCAGTCTCGGTGCAGCTCTATCAAGTATTCTCTGAACTAATTTTTTGGAAAGAAAGTGATAAGAATTTGTATTGTATACCACTGCAGTTTCACCAATTGCATTCGAAAATAAATCAGCCTGCTGGGATGTGGCCTCTAATTCGGATTGTATAAGGCTACTTTCATATTGGTCATAATAAAAAAACATTCCAATAAATAATAAAACAATGGTCAAAATATTAATCGCGAGAATTCCAAGCGTGATAGGTGAAAACCGGCGATCTTTTATTTCAGAGGGATGCTTTCCTAACCGCCTAGTTTTTCCGATCGGTGATATATCTGACATAAGCGTCGCTTTATTTTTTGGAATGACTCTATCAGCCTTTTTGAGAGATCACTGCTCGCGGTAACGGTAACCTATACCATATAGGGTTTCTATATAATCGAACGTGGTGTCTATCGCTTTGAATTTTTTTCGTAACCTTTTAATATGGCTGTCTATGGTGCGATCATCTACATAGATGGTTTCACCATAGGCGGCATCCATCAGTTGATCTCTATTCTTTACATGTCCGGGTCGTGTCGCTAGTGCTAATAGCAATAAAAATTCGGTCACCGTTAAATTAATATTATACCCTTTCCACTGGCATACATGCCTAGTTTTGTCTAAAAGAAGGTCCCCTCTAAGTATATTACTTTTTGGTTCCAGTTGGGTAGGGTTTTTGTAATTGTCGTTGCGTCGGAGTAATGCTCTAATCCGTGCTAATAAAAGACGCTGTGAAAACGGTTTTGTAATGTAATCATCAGCACCTAAACCTAGTCCCAATATCTCATCTACTTCATCATCTTTTGAAGTGAGAAAAATAACAGGCATTGATGATAGATGGCGAATTTTTCTTAATAGCTCAATTCCATCCATTCTTGGCATTTTTATATCCAGTACTGCCAAATCTGGAGTGTCGATTTTAAATTGTTGCAGAGCTTGTTCGCCGTCTTTAAACGTTTGTACATCGAAGTTTTCTGCCTCTAATGCCATCGATACAGAAGTTAGAATATTTTGATCATCATCTACTAGAGCGATACTTGCGTTCATGATTTGGCACTCCCGGTTGAGGTCAACAATGCAACAAGAAATAAGCAAAACAAAGTGTCAAGGTTTAGTCGAAATCTGGTTTTAGCCTAATTAAATAAAAGGAACGACACCTAGTATCCGTCATAGTTTATTTCATCATGACTTGGCCAAGACCCGGATGTTTTGTTTAATAGCGTTGCAAGGGATTTTTAGACATCTTTCAATTTTGCCTTTTTATGAATATATTTAAACATCAAGTTAAATAATTTTTCTCATAAAAACTACTGTTAATGAAAAGTTACATAGGCGCTGCTTGTTTGACTTATATGTGATGGGAATTCTTATTCTCCATAAAATCCACCAATTCATTGTTTCTAGACTGAAAAATAGTCGGGAAATGAGACAAAAATAAGTCCTATGCTGAGTTTAATGGAATGATTTATGCTACTTTTACAAAGTATTTTTACTTATCGGCTTGTAATATGTGGACATCACTCGATAACATGCGACGAGCCTTTAAATTAATGTTAGTCAGAAGCGATGCAAACGAGTAAAAGCAAAGTATAAAGTTAGAAATATAAATCACTAAAATAAAATTATGATGGAGGAAGTAGTGGCAACAACTGGTGGATCCGAGGAGGGAAAGCACCTAGAAAAGCATGGGTTGAAGAATCTAGGTGCCGTTCATTGGAACCTCAGTACCTCTGCACTTTACCAAGAAGCTATATCTAGGTGTGAGGGTACCATTACAGTCGGTGGGGCTTTAACTGTTTCCACGGGTGTTCATACTGGACGTTCTCCTAAGGATAAGTTTATTGTCGACTCCGAATCCGTGCATGACCATATCGATTGGGGCCCGGTGAATAAACCAGTTAAACCCCAAATATTTGAACTAATTCACGAACGTATCACTGCATACTTGCAAGGCCGGGATATATTTGTTCAGGATTGCTTCGCTGGTGCCGATCCTGATTATAGGTTAAACGTAAGAGTTATTACTGAGTCCGCTTGGGCAAATCTTTTTGCTCAAAACATGTTTATTCGTCCAACTGAAGAACAAAAAAGAGATTTTAATCCTGATTTCACAATACTTCACGTTCCAGGCCTACTTGCCCGTGGCCCTCAAGATAGCCTTAACTCAGAAACATTTATAATGGTAGATTTTGATAAAAAAATGGTTCTAATAGGCGGAACTAATTATGCGGGTGAAATAAAAAAATCTATTTTTGGGATTTTAAATTATTTATTGCCTGATAGCGATGTCATGCCTATGCATTGTTCCGCAAATGTGGGTGATAAGGGAGATGCAGCAATTTTCTTTGGTCTTTCGGGGACAGGAAAAACTACTTTATCAGCTGACAGTAAAAGAACCCTGATAGGTGATGATGAGCATGGTTGGTCTAACTCAGGTATTTTTAACTTTGAGGGTGGGTGTTATGCCAAGGTAATAGATTTGTCCGCTACGGCAGAACCGGAGATATACTCCACGACTCAAAGATTTGGAACTGTACTTGAAAATGTGGTCTTTCATCCAAAAACTCGTGAGTTAGACTTGTTTGACAGATCTTTGACGGAAAATACCCGAGCTTGTTATCCACTAGACTTTATAGCTAACGCTAGCCCCAATGGTGTGGCGGGACATCCGGACAATATCGTATTGTTGACTGCTGATGCGTTTGGCGTTTTACCGCCCATTTCAAAATTAACACCAGAGCAAGCCATGTATCACTTTTTATCCGGTTATACGGCGAAAGTTGCTGGGACTGAAAAAGGTTTGGGAAATCAACCTGAGGCTACTTTTTCAACTTGTTTTGGGGCGCCATTTATGCCACGAAGGCCAACGGTTTATGGGGAAATGCTTCGAGACCGCTTGGCCAAGCATAAAGGTGCATGTTGGCTAGTCAATACTGGCTGGTCGGGTGGTTCTGCGGGTGACGGTGCTGAACGAATGAAGATAGCCCACACGAGGGCAATGCTGCGTGCTGCTCTTGATGGCAGTTTGTCTTCGGTATCAATGAGTAATGATAATTGTTTTGGCTTGAATATTCCGGAGCAATGCCCAGAAGTGCCAGCAGATATACTACAACCTCGCAAAGCTTGGAAAAATCCCAAGAAGTATGATGTCGTTGCTTCCGAACTGTGTGGACGATTTTCTGGTAACTTCGAACAATTCGAAAAACAAGTTTCAAAAGAAGTTTTAGCTGCCGGAATACATAGCAGTTAATAACGTCCTCCCCGGATGAAAAATTTACTTGTTGGCGCGGTTTTTAAAATTTTGTGTCTAGACTACCAGATCTGTATTGGTTTCTTTTTTAAATTTCTGTTTAAAGTAGCGAGTTAATTTAAGGTGGATAATTTATGTATGATCTTCTGTCGGGATTGAGGGTGATTGAAGGGTCGGCATTTGTCGCGGCTCCTCTAGGTGGAATGACGTTGGCTCAGTTGGGGGCTGAGGTAATTAGATTTGATCCAGTCGGTGGAGGTATGGATCACAAACGATGGCCGCTTGATAGTAAAGGAAATAGTCTTTATTGGGCTGGTCTAAATAAAGGTAAGAAATCCATTGCTGTAAATGCCCGTGAAATAGAAGGACGAGAACTTATAGAGGCTATTATTTGTCAACCTGGACCAGATAACGGTATTTTTTTGACTAATCATCCACCTGGCGGACCTTTCAGCTATGATAAATTAAAATCTAAACGAGAAGATTTAATTATGGTTAATGTTTTGGGAAGCTATGACGGCTCTCCAGCTGTAGATTATACGATTAATTGTGCTTTGGGCTTTCCATTTGCAACTGGACCACGCGGAATTGATAGACCCGTTAATCATTTGTTGCCTGCATGGGACCTTGTCACAGGAAGTATGGCCGCTACCGGCGTATTAGCGGCCGAGCGACAGCGAACCAGAAGAGGAAGTGGTACTTTGGTCAAGTTAGCACTCTCAGATGTCGGTATCTGGGTAGCAAGTGCACTTGGTCATGTGGGGGAAGCGTCATTATTAAGCCAAAATCGGGTGGCCGATGGCAATCATGTGTATGGAGCGTTTGGGCATGATTTTCTAACGTCAGATGGTAAACGTATAATGGTGACGGCACTTACAAAAGCGCAATGGCGAAGGCTAAAAACTGCTATGGAAATAACAAACTGTGTCGTCGACCTTGAACGTGAGCAAAAATTAGATCTCGATAATGAAGGAGATCGTTACAAGGCGAGGGATAAAATTGTTTCACTTATTGAACCGTGGGTTGCTTCGCGTGACTATAGTACAATTAAAACTATACTTGATGAAGCAGGGGTCCTATGGGGTCCATATCAAACATTTACCGAGTTGGTAAATTATGACGAGCGGTGTTCTATTAAAAATCCTCTAATAGAAATCGTTGAACAGCCAGAAATCGGTGTTTATCCTTCTGCAGGTATGCCTCTTCGGTTTGAGAATTTACAAAAAACACCAATAAAAGCGGCACCAGTGCTAGGGGAGAATACAGACGAGGTGCTATTGGAGGTTTTGGGTATGCCCGAGCATAAAGTTGCAGATTTACATGATAGAGGAATTATAGGGGGCGCGGTAACGACTGTTTAATTTAATAACAAGAGTGTTCAGTGCCTCCATGTGTTGCCGAGGTGGCGTTTTTTAAGCCATTCGCCAAAAACTTCGTCTGTATAAGAGCTTTCGATCCAATCTATTAGCGTCGTGCCGTTATGACTTTCAGCAAAAAACTCTGGGAAATATCTAATCCATCTTTGATGTCTCTGGGGTAAATGGAGATATGGCCAGAATCTAGTTTGCTTATTGGCTTTCTCTAATCCATGTTTTCCATATATTTTTAATAAATATAAACAACTTGCTAAAGTTGTGCGATCAGCACCTCCAGAGCATTTAACAAGGATTGGAAACGAAGCCTTGTCAAAGGCTTCGAGAAGCGTTACCAGGGCTTCTTTTTGTGGCAAACGGCGAGAGTGTAATGGACTATTTATATGAATAATTCCAAGATTTTCACAAATCTGTCTCTCAGGTTCATACCATGAAGATTTAGGGTTAGCTCCGCGAAGATTAATGACGGTTTTAATGCCAACCTGCTTTAGTAAAGGTGCGAAATACATCCCATACATCTGGGCAGATCGGTAAAGACCATGGTCTACATAATGCCAATTATGTGTAAGAGCTAAAAATTGATTTTTTAGGGACAGGTTACACACTCCTAATCGGGGAGCCAAGTGTTCGGGTTTGCTATATTTTGATCCCTAGTTTTTGAATTCTTTACCTCGTGTGGACCATTCGGTTTGTTTGGAGGAAACCAAATCCATGGGATCATTTTTTCGTCTGCATATTTGAGTTGGGCTTTTAATTTTCTGTCTTCATGGTACTGTTCTACGTTGAAACCTCTTGAACGCAGCAAGTCAGCAGTGTTTTTAATGAAGTCATATGGAGCATTCTGTGTATGCACCACTAGGATTTCTGTTGGTGTTTTCTGGGTAGCTTTAATTTTCCCTTCCTTCATCAATTTTGCAAATATACGCGTTAAGCCAATTGATATCCCTATCCCAGGAAGCTTTTTATTAACAAAATCCCCAACGAGATTATCATAACGGCCCCCGCCACAAATTGTTGGAAACTCCGGATAGTCTGTGAATCGTGATTCATATACTGTTCCTGTGTAGTAGGCTAACCCTCTGGCAATTGACATATCAACGAGGAAAGTACCATTTTTATGTTTTTCAAGCTGTTGCATTACGAATTTTAATTCATCTAGCCCCTCGTGTAGTAAATCTGATTTTACGTCGAGACCTTTGATCCGATTGATAACAATTTCACCCGATCCTTTAATGGTCGCTAAATTTAAGATTTTATCGATAGTTGTGGCTGATAATTCAAGCTCATTGGAAAGCATAGTCGTTACGCCATCAGTACCAATCTTATCCAATTTATCGATAATCCTTAGAATGTTGGTGGTATCAGAAATACCAAGCCCCAAATAAAAGCCTTCCAAAATCTTACGATTATTAATCTTAGTTGTGAGAGGACCTGCACCAATTGATTCAATTGCTTCATGCATTATTATTGGTATTTCAGCATCGAAATGAGGCGGAATTGGACGGGTGTCAACTACATCTATATCACATTGCAGAAACTCTCGAAATCTTCCATCCTGAGGGCGTTCACCACGCCATGCTTTCTGTATTTGGTACCGTTTAAATGGGAAGTTTAGTTGGTTCATATTCGCAGCGACATATCTGGCCATTGGGACGGTCATGTCATAATGAAGAGCATAACTTGGTTCAACCTCGTTATCGTTATCACCCAACAAACGCCCAATAGCGTATATCTCTTTATCAGTATCACCTTGTTTCAAAAGGACTTCGACTGGTTCTATGGAACGTGGTTCAATTGAGGTAAAACCATAGCTCTCGAACACCCGTCTTAACGAATCGATCCACTCTAACTCAACTAATCTATATTCGGGTAGCCATTCTGGAAACCCACTGATAGATCGGATCCGTTCTTTGGAATTGATTTTTTTCGTTTCCGATTTTGACATCAGGGTTTCACCAAAAAGTTTAAATGAGAATTCAGGGTATTATAGAAATGCTCTCCCTTATCCTCGAGCCAAATTTATTCCATTCCAATCGCGTGTTGGTAGAGGACCAGAAGTTCTTCTTGTTCAGCACGGTCTTGGTGGTCCATTTTCCTCAAGCGAACTATTTGCCTCATGATCTTCGCATCAAAGCCATTACCCTTTGCATCAGCAAATATTTCACGGATATCTGCAGCGAGTGCAGATTTTTCTGCCTCTAAACGTTCTATTCTCTCTATGTAGGAGCGTAATTTCTCGCCCGCTATTCCGCCAACTTCAGCCATTTTTTCCCTTACTAATCTATGTTTTTCACAATAGCTTTTCGGCGTCAATAAGGACAGTCACAATTGACGCCGAACATAAGTACTTAAAGGAGATGCTAAAATCAATCTATAGAAATCTATAAATAAAAATTTTTATGGTGGGTGATCGTAGTTTTGATGAATTTAAAAAGATTTTAACTGTATAGTTAATTGAATTTTTCATTTCGTATTGGACGGTTGAGCAAGTGCCTAATACTTGAACTGACGTCCACATTTCCCGCAAGAATAGAACTAACAGAAAAGCAAATGGGTAACTCAATATTTAATTGGTTAGCACGTTCAATAACAGGTTTGGCACTATGGAAACCTTCAACAACCCCCTCCATGTGCTTAAGCGCTTCTTGCGTGGAATGTCCGGTTCCTAACAGTTCGCCAAATTTAAAATTACGTGATTTTCTGCTCGTGCAACTCAGCAAAAAGTCTCCTAAACCGGATAAACCCGACAAGGTTTCTGCATTTCCTCCGAGCGCTGTGGCTAATCGAGCCGTTTCGGCTAATCCACGCGTCACTATAGCGGCTCGCGTATTTTCTCCAAAACCTTGACCAGATGCTATCCCACACGCAATAGCAATTATATTTTTGACTGCGCCCCCTACTTGGGTCCCGATTATATCATCGCTTGTGTAAAGACGAAAACTAGTAGAGCTTAATTTTTCAGCTAAATGGGTTGCATAGTTCTGATCTTGCATAGCAAACGTAGCTGCAGTTGGCCAACCAGTAACAACTTCGGATGCGAATGTTGGTCCAGAGAGTATGCCTATTGCTGTATTGGTTAGAGTCTCAGTTAAAATTTCTGAGATAAGTTTCCCGGTTTTTAGCTCGAAACCCTTTGCACTAATAATCACCGCAATGTTTGATTTTACATGTTGTTGAATTTTTCTGCTAACATCCCTGACTTGCTGTGTTGGAACTGCTAATATAAGAATATCTTTTTCACAAACGGATTTTAAGTTTGTTGTGGCAACAATGTTGTCATCAAGTGTTAGGCCCTTTAAATAAATTTTATTTTCATGGCTTGCATTAATGTCTTCGATAGTTTCGGCGCTTCTTCCCCAAAGCATTACTTCGTTACCTGCAATACTAAACGCATGAGCTAACGCGCATCCCCATGCGCCTGAACCTATAATACCAACTGAGTTTGATGCCATTAAATCACTCAAATTAATTTGTTGTCATAGCTCATTCAATGACCATCTAGGCCTTGGAGCAAAATCTAAATTAGTACAATGTCCTATCTTTAACTTTTCTAGTCCTGCCCATGCTATCATAGCTGCATTATCAGTACAGAGGTTCAATGGCGGTGCAATAAAGTCCATATTATAGTCAGACGCGAGACTGGTCAGTCCATTTCGTATTGGCATATTTGCTGCTACTCCTCCAGCGGCGACGAATATTCCATTACTACCATTTTTTTCTTGGAATATAGAGATTGCATTTGCACAACGATCATTAAGTATTGATACGACCGTTTCTTGAAATGAAGCAGCTAGATCCGCTTGATTTTTTTTGGTGAGATTGGGAAGATTATCCACTGTGTAACGAACAGCTGTCTTTAGCCCAGAGAAAGAGAAGTCACAGCCAGGCCTTCCGGCTAATGGTTTTGGAAAGTTATATCTTTTACCATCACCGTCTAGGGCTGTTTTTTCCAAAGCAGGTCCGCCGGGAAACCCTAAACCCAATAATTTTGCAGTCTTATCGAAGGCCTCACCAATAGCATCGTCAATAGTAGAACCTAATAGTTCGTATTCCCCAACCCCTTTCACTGTCAAAAGTTGGCAGTGTCCACCAGAAGCTAGAAGTAATAAATAAGGAAAGTTTATATGATGTGTTAGTCGCGGGGTCAGGGCGTGTCCTTCTAGATGATTTACAGCTATAAAAGGTAGATTATTGGCAAAGGCCATGGCTTTACCAAAAGTGGTGCCTACAAGAACACCGCCAATTAAACCTGGCCCTCCCGTAGCAGCGATAGCTGACAAATCATTATAGTTAATTTGGGCAGACCTCATTGCTTCTTCTACAATCAGGTCAATTTTATCCACGTGAGCTCTTGCTGCTAGTTCTGGAACGACCCCGCCATAAGGTCGATGAGTCTCAAATTGTGATGATATGACATTAGAAAGAATTTTCGAATCATTTCTAACAACTGAAGCCGCAGTCTCGTCACAACTAGATTCAATCCCAAGGACAAAATAGTCTTTTTTATCCAAAAGAGGATTTATCGATTTATTCTCGGTAATAGTCACATTCCTTCTTTCTTTATCCCACATTCCAGTCTACACAATTCCCGTATGAAATATAATAATACTAATTCTCGCATACGTATAGGAACCCGTGGATCAAAGCTTGCGATCGCTCAGGCGCTAGAGCTGCAAAACTATCTCAAATCGGCTCACAAGGCTTTACTGGAACCGGGTGCTATAGAAGTGGTGATAATCAAAACGACTGGCGACAAGGTACAGGACCGTCCTCTTGCAGAAATTGGTGGCAAAGGACTTTTTATGAAAGAAATTGAAGAAGCCTTGTTAAACAGAGAAATAGATTTAGCACTGCATTCTATGAAAGATGTAGAGACCGATCTGACTAAAGGAACAGGACTGGCGTGTATTCTGCCAAGAGAAGAGATTAATGATGCTTTTATTTCTAATAAAGCCCAAAATATAAATGAATTATCTCATGGGAGTATCGTTGGTACATCCTCAGTTAGACGGGCAGCGCTTTTAAAAAATAAACGCCCTGATCTTAACATTACTCTTTTCCGCGGGAATGTTGATACGAGGTTATCTAAATTGGATCGTGGAGATGTTGATGCTACATTTTTAGCTGTGGCTGGATTAAAAAGACTTGGTCTTGAATCCAGGATTACGAAAATAATGCCCTTAGATGAAATGCCGCCAGCTGTAGCTCAGGGCGCTATTGGTGCCCAATGTAGGACGCCAAAAACTAAGCTAGATAGTCAATTGTGGGAGTGGCTAGAGGCGATTAATCATAAAGATAGTGAGATATGTGTAGAGGCTGAACGGTCGATGTTAAAAACACTTGATGGTTCTTGTCAGACACCAATAGCAGGCTATGCTCAATTTAGTGACGAGAAGGAATTAAAATTGATAGGGTATGTTGTTTCTCCAGATGGGGAAAGCTTATATAAAGTAGAAGGGGGCGGCTCAAGATTAGATGCAGTTGCTATCGGTCGTAACGTTGGGGAACGCCTCAAGTCTAAAGCCGGTTCAGACTTGGTGTGTTAAATATGAAATGAAGATTTTATTAACGAGGCCAATTGAAGACTCTCAAAGAATTGCAAACGATCTAAAAGAGTTGAATATAAATTCTGTAATATCGCCATTACTAGAAATTCATAGGAAAAGGGACGAAGAGATTGATTATAAAAAATATCAATCTGTCCTGATAACAAGTAAGAATGCAGCATTTGGCCTTTGTGGCTCAGCTATTAAAAAGTCACTACCAATCTACTGCGTAGGCGATGCGACTTCGAGCTTTATCGCAAATCTTGGTTTTTCAAATGTTATTTCCGCATCGGGTGATGTGTCTGATCTAATACGACTAACTGCGGCAAACTTAAAACCGTCAAAAGGCCCAATAGTTTATTTAAGTGGCCAGTATGTAAGATATGATATCAAAAAGGAGCTTGAATACTTAGATTTTGAAGTCGATGTAAGTGTCATCTACGAAGCCAAAGAAATACAATATTTTAATGTAGACATGCTCAAATCGCTTGAAAAAAAAGAAATTACTGGGGTGTTTTTATACTCACCCAGATCGGCTAGAATATTCATTGATAATATGAAACGTACCAAGCTTACGGCAGTTGCTCCAGATCTAAAAGTATATTGTATAAGCCTGGCTGTTGCGGATGAATTAAAAGAATTAAAATGGAAAAAGGTCCTTATTGCACAAAAGCCTGACAATGCAGAAATGTTAGCGCTTGTGAGGGAAAAGTAATACTAATTACCGACGTATCATAAATTATGTTAACCGAGCGATGGCGATGTGTTTATGACAAATAACAGCAACCAAGAAAAAGCTCCAAAAGATGTAAAATTGCCAAAAGGCCGTATTGACAAAATATCGGATGGAAAAGCCAGACCCAGTGCGACCAAATTGAAGTCTAAATTCTGGAGATACGGATTATTAATCTTTATCATCGTCTTAAGTTTGATATATATTATCGTGAACCCAAGCTTCGATACGAATAGTATCCCCAATAAATTTAAAAAAGCTTGGGATACTGGATTGAACTTACTACTCACATCAGAAGAAAAGCCCACCGATAGTTCAACATTAAAAAATATTGATAGTGCGGAAAAGGCTCAACCCAATGCTTATGCCGCCAAAACCAATTTGTTTAATAATAATATTTCTAATTTAGAAGAAAAGATAACCATTCTTCAGGGGAAGCTCGAGACTCTGAATAAAAGATTTCGAAGTTTAGACAATGTAAATACTAATGCGGGCTCTTCAATGAGTCCAAAGACTCCTAATGATTTAGAACAATTACTTCAAAATCAGAGACGCTTAGAGGAAATTTTGACAACATTGACTGATCGTGTAGTTAGTCTGGAGAGAGAAGAAAATACTAGGTTGGCTGCCATTAACAAAATTCAACAGGTGTTACGCCAACAGGAGAAAAATGTAGCTGTAGTAAGTGATAGGCTTGTTTCCAAGATTGAAAGTCTTGACAAACAAGAAATAAATAAGAGAGACAAAACTCTGCAAAGTCCTATGCTCGTATTCAGTTTGGGGCATCTGCTAACGACCATCAGACAAGAGCGACCATTTACTATTCAACTCGAGTCTCTACGTCTGAACTCGACTGGAAAGTTAGAGATAGAAAAATACGTTGACCGGTTGGAGAAATACGCTGCAACAGGAATTTTGAGTTTATCTTCATTACTTAAAAAGTTAGAGCTTATAAAAGATAATCAATCACGGCATGAAGAGATCAAAAGGAATGGGATGATTGGCGGGGTCTTATCTCAGATAAAGTCATTAGTTAGAATTCGAAAAATACAAAGTTCAGACCCTAAATCAATCCCAGTAGCCACTGACGCTGCAATAGAAGCGTTGCAGCTTGGGGACTTGAAGTTGGCGATTGGACATTTAAAGAAATCAGAACTAACTCTGTCTGGTGAATTGAAAGACTGGTTAAAAGAAGCAGAAGGATTATCAACTCTGGAAACTATAGTTCCTAAACTTGAAGGTCTAATCCTGGCAAAGTTATTTAAAAGTGAGTAACTAAAAATGCTCCGCATTCTTTTTTTTATTTTTCAAGTAATTGTGCTGGTTGGTTTAGCCGTTTGGTTGAGCGATAACCCTGGAGAAATAGAAATAAACTGGCTTAACTATGAGATAGAAACGCATTTCAGCATTTTTCTTATAGTTATTGCGTTAATTTTTTTTGGTCTTTGGCTCATTTACTATGTTTTTAATATGATTCTAACTGCTCCAAAGACATTTCTTGATCGAAGAAAAAATCGTCATCAATTCGAGGGTTACAAAGCTTTGACGCTTGGGATGGCTGCTGTGGCGGCGGGAGACAAGGAAGAAGCCCTCAGGATGTCTAGGAAAGCCAACAAACTTTTGAATGATCCATCTGTTACCCGGTTATTATCTGCCCAAACAGCGATCTTAAATGGAGATGAGGCTGCAGCGGTAAATTATTTTAATGCTCTCAGTAAAGACCATGAAACTGAGTTTGTTGGCTTATTAGGATTAATGCGACAAGCAATGGCGAATCAAGATCGAATACGATTGCTTGAGCTCACTAAGAAAGCATATAAAAAACGGCCTGATTCGGTATTTGTTTGCGAGACGTTATTTGATCTTCAAACTAAGGCAGCAGACTGGGAAAATGCCCAAAACACACTGACAGATGCGGTGCGTCGCAAAGTAAAGACAGAGAAAGTGGCCACAGGTCCACGAGTGACCATTTATACAGCGAGAGCGCTTGCCTTTAAAAATAACGATATGCTTATGGAAGCAACTCAATATGCTGATAACGCATTGAAAGACGATAAAAACTTTATTCCAGCGGCTATACTCCGAACTAAACTGATTGAAAAACCCGCAAAGGAACGTAAAATTATACGATTGCTCGAGGATATAATATCCTTAAATCCTCATAGGGAGCTTATAATAAACTATCTGAAGTTATGGTCTGATGAAACATCACTTCAAAGATTTCAAAGACTACAAAAAGTTATGGCAAAATGTGCGAATTCGCTGCAGGGACAATTAATATTAGCTGAAATAGCATTAGATGCTGAGTTGTGGGGGGAGGCTCGCAAGAACCTGGCTGACATATCCCAAGACGATATCACAAGCCATGGGTGCCGTCTTATGGCGCGCGTTGAACAGCAAGAGAAGAATGACGAGAAGGAAGCTAGACGATGGTTTGAAATGTCCATTACTGCTAAAACTGATCATAGCTGGACATGTAAGTCTTGCGGCGCCACAAGTGAAGAATGGTCGGCGTTATGTGGTAATTGCGACGCTTTCGACATGCTAACGTGGAAAGTCCCACCAAGAGTATCCGCTATACCTAAAAGCATCACGTTTGATGCAACGGAGGAACAACCAGAGATAATAGAGCAATAGAAAGCGGGCCATTTCTATCATCGAGAGAACATTAATTTAAAGCTTGAACAATCTCATCGCACATCTTTTTTGCATCAGAGAAAAGCATCATTGTATTATCACGAAAAAAAAGCTCATTATCTACACCGGCATAACCGGATGCCATAGATCTCTTTATGAAGAGAACTGTTTGTGCGTTTTCAACATCGAGTATAGGCATCCCGTAAATAGGGCTTGAGGTATCAGTTTTTGCGGCTGGATTAGTCACATCATTTGCCCCAATGACGAATGCCACATCAGTCTGTGAAAAATCTCGGTTTATCTCGTCCAGTTCTAACACCTGTTCATATGGAACGTTAGCTTCTGCGAGGAGTACATTCATATGACCTGGCATTCGTCCCGCTACTGGATGTATCGCATATCGCACGTTCACGCCTTTTTCCTTCAGTATGTCCCCCATTTCTCGGAGTGCGTGCTGCGCTTGGGCGACCGCCATTCCGTAGCCAGGAACAATGATAACGGATGATGCATTCTCCATTATGAAGGCAGCATCTTCAGCGCTGCCCGACTTTATTGCTTTATCGCTGCCTTGCTGTACATCGGTTAAATCACTTTCAACACCGAAGCCACCAAGTATGACGCTGAAGAACGAGCGGTTCATTCCTTTGCACATAATGTATGATAGAATGGCACCCGAAGATCCAACTAATGCGCCGGTTATAATTAGTAAACTGTTACCCAACGTGAACCCTATTCCACAGGCTGCCCAACCTGAATAAGAGTTCAGCATTGATATGACAACTGGCATGTCTGCGCCGCCGATTGGTATAATGATTAAAATTCCAATCAAAAAAGATAGTGCGAGAATGGACCAAAATATTGCCTCATTTTGGTCAAGTACTATTAAAACTATTAAGGCAAAGATAGAAATGCCCAGTATTGCATTAAAAAAATGTTGTCCTTTAAAAGTTAGGGGAGCTCCAGAGATTATCCCCTGTAGCTTGCCAAAGGCGATAATTGAGCCTGTGAATGTTATGGCGCCAATTGCTAGCCCTAGCGTCATTTCGATCAAACTTGCAGTATTAATATCGAGAAATTGCCCTATACCGTATGCTTCGGGTCTATAGAACGCTGCGGCTGCAACAAAACACGCAGCTAGACCAACTAAACTATGAAAAGCTGCAACCAGCTGTGGTAATGCTGTCATTTCAATTTTACGAGCTATAACTGTTCCGATGGCTCCTCCGATTACAAGCCCAGCAATTATAACTTCGTAACTGAGTACCTCTGGAAGAGCTAAAGTCGTTCCAATAGCTATTATCATTCCGGAAACACCAAAAATATTGCCTTGGCGCGCAGTATCGGGTGAACTAAGGCCGCGGAGTGCTAATACGAAGCAAACACTAGAAATCAAATAAAGAAATGCTGAAATATCATCTGTCATCTTGAAACTCGCTCTCAGCGCTTCTTTTTGAACATAGAGAGCATTCTCTGTGTCACAATAAATCCGCCAAAGATATTAATTGAAGCCAAAACGATTGCACAAAAACCCATCGCTTGTGCGAAATTTCCCTCTGCCGGCCCTGCCGCTATTAGTGCGCCCACGATGATCACAGAAGAAATAGCATTAGTAACGCTCATCAATGGTGAATGGAGCGCTGGTGTCACGCGCCAAACTACATAATAGCCAACAAAGCAGGCTAGAACTAATACGGTAATACCAAATATAAACGGGTCGACACCTTCGGGTTGCACAATAATATCCTTTCTTCGAAAGTTGTCTTAATTATCAAATTATAAATTTTCCATTAATTAACAGATGATGCATGGATTAGTGCTCTTCGTTTAAATGAAGTAGGGATATAAGATGATGAATAAAAGTTTACATAAAAGTTTGGAGAACCTCTCCATTTTGGGTAAGTAAAGATCCTTTAATTATCTCGTCGTTAATATCAATAATTAGCTGTTTCTGATCTGGATGTATCATAGGCGTCAGAAAGTTTAATAAATTTTTCGCGAATAAGATGGAAGCATCAATAGGGAGCTTACTCGCCATATTAGTTTGGCCGACAATGGACACACCATTTTTAACTATGGTCTTATCAGCGACCGATAATGGGCAATTACCCCCCTGTTCGACTGCTAAGTCAACTAAGACGGACCCAGGTTTCATTGTTTTTATCATATCTTCAGTTACTAAGACTGGGGCAGGGCGACCAGGTATCAAAGCTGTACAAATCACGATATCTTGCTTGGCGACTGTTGATGCGATTAGTTCCGACTGTTTAGCTTTGTATGCATCGCTCATCTCTTTTGCGTAACCACCTGCTGTTTCTGCTTGTTTAAATTCTTCGTCTTGGACGGCCACGAAGCTTGCGCCTAAGCTTTCTACATTTTCTTTGGCAGCAGGTCGTACATCACTTGCTGAAACAACAGCCCCTAGCCGACGGGCTGTAGCAATGGCTTGGAGACCTGCAACGCCAGCACCCATAACCAAGCACTTTGCGGGCGGGACGGTCCCAGCAGCTGTCATCATCATTGGGAAGGCTCTGCCAAAAGTATTCGCGGCCTCAAGTACCGCTTTATAGCCGGCTAAATTTGATTGAGAAGATAAACTATCCATCGTTTGCGCTCGTGTTATGCGTGGCAATAATTCCATAGAGAACGCGGTAATTCTTTTACTTGCTAGAGTTTCTAAAAGCTTATGACTAGAATATGGTTCCATAAGACAAATAAGAACAGCACCGTCCTTCATCAACGCAACTTCATTCAATTCGCCCTTGCCTTTGTCTTCCGGAACAATTGGCTTTTGAACTTTGAGAACTATGTCTGCTTGGGAGAGGGCTTCGATAGATGTTTTGACGATTTTTGCTCCAGCGAGTTCATAAGCCTTGTCTGTTATAGCCGCAGTTATTCCTGCTTTCGACTCAATAAGGACAGAAAGTCCTAAATCTAAGAATTTCTTTACCGTATCTGGTGTAATGGCAACTCTGGACTCTCCTTGTCGCCGTTCCTTTATTATACCAACTTGCATATTATGTACCCCGCCGAAACATAGGTTTTGAAGTGCATATAATTTGCTGATGCAGCATCAATCATTCCGTATAAACTAATGTCAATTGACGTCCAATGATTAATCATTGCTCCCACAGTAGTCCCTTACTCGATGAGGTAAAATTATTCAATAGTAGATCTTCTTCTTTGTTGTTCAATTTGCATCAAATCTTTGCGCATAAATCTCTTTATTCTCTTTATTGATGTGCGACAGGAAGCAGTGATTTGTTTTCTTTGTTGCTTACAAGATAAGAATAAATCTGTTATTATGAATTCCCAATTTTTTTTGGCGTAGAGTAATTCTTCAGCATAGTATGAGTTTTTAGTGTCGGAGTTTCTGAAACTTTTCCTTCTCAAAGCAACATGAAGTGCGCGTGGTAATTTACTCTGAGGCCCCAGATCATCTTCTGTGTAACGGCTAGTGAGGAGTGAGATTTTTTCTCCGCTAGTTAATCGATCTAATAGCCTTTTTTTGTGTGTTGACTCTAATATGATGTTCGAATTCCAATAATCAGGATGGCTACATTTTATCGTTATTGGCTTTCCAAAGTTTCTTAAATTTACCAAGGCAGGGGTGGTTACATCAAGAACCTTTCCTGAATATCCCTTTACTTTGCATGATAGTAATCTTGGAAATGACGTTACATAGGTATGGTTGGACGCGAGGGATGATGTTGCAGTAATTTGCATTGTGTTTTGGCATCCAGTGCAAAATATACATAAAATCATCAAAAGAAATATTTGGGATGGTTGTTGTTTGGTCACACGCTTTTTTACCTCTTGCCATTAGAATAAATAATATCAAAATTATTGATTAAGATCAAAGATCAAAGATCAAAGTTCAACGAGAAGCCACTGTTTCATTATGATTATGGCTCCTCTGGTTGACACGGATCGCGGAACCCTCCATCTAAAAGGAATGGAAAACATTAAATCCGATTTAATTAATAGAGGTAACGGGGCAAATAAAGCTGTTGCGATTTGGCTTGCAGTAGTCGGCGGGTTGGTTGCTGCGATGGTTATAATTGGTGGAATAACTCGTGTTACGGGCTCTGGTCTTTCCATGGTTGAATGGCGTCCTCTATTAGGATGGTTGCCGCCATTGAGTGAGCAGGAGTGGCACCGCGTTTTTAAACTCTATCAAAACTCACCCGAGTACAAGTATATAAATACATGGATGGATTTGAACGCGTTCAAGGGTATTTTTTGGTGGGAATATATCCATAGGTTATGGGGACGCCTCATAGGCATAGTTTTTTTTCTGCCATTCATTTTTTTCCTTATTACTAAGAAAATTAAAAGAAGGTTGCTTTCAAGAATATGCTTTCTATTTGTGCTGGGTGGCCTGCAAGGTGCACTTGGTTGGTGGATGGTTAAAAGTGGTTTGTCATCCGATCCTTCGGTAAGTCAATATAGACTTGCTACGCATTTAGGAATGGCGTTTTTAATAATGGGGCTTTTGATTTGGACAATCTTAGATCTAGTTGGTAAACGCGATATGTTGGGATCTAGGGCAACAGTCTATCATGCGAATACAGTAACAGTTTTAATATTTTTAACGGTGATCGGTGGCGCTCTTGTTGCTGGTCTCAAAGCGGGGTTAGTTTATAACACATTTCCTCTCATGGGTGAGAGAATGATTCCGCCTGACTATTTCAGTGTTGCGCCATATTGGCGTAATATTTTTGAGAATGTTCCAGCCGTACAGTTTAATCATCGTATTTTAGCGATCATCACCTTATTAGCTATCGCCAGTCTATGTGTCTGTTCCCACTTTTTTTGTAAAAACGAACGGTTGTTGAGAACGATTTATGTGATGACCACATTAGCTATCTTACAATTTTTATTAGGAGTTTTAACTTTAGTAAACTTTGTTCCAGAAGGACTAGCTGTCGCGCATCAATTTATTGGACTCTGCCTCTTTGGAATTAGTGTCGTAATTTCTTGGGGCGTGAGTATACCGCGGGACTACTCTCTAAATCACGCGAACAATATTTAATTGGTGTGAATGAGTGTAATATACTCATTTAAAGAGAACTATACTGCTAATTGGTTTTTTCTGACGCCTTCATTATCCGGCGCTTCAAAGTTCGCGCTTCTGGAGCCAACTTGGCATTTTTTGTATTTTTGAGGAATTCGTCTAATCCGCCATTATGTTCGATTGTTCTTATTGCAGAAGTCGTCAAACGAATCCGTATAGTTTGCCCAAGTGCCTCGCTCATGAGAGAAGTGCGCTGCAAATTAGGAATAAATCTACGTTTGTTTTTGTTGTTTGCATGACTGACATTATTTCCAGTCATCACACCTTTACCACTTATAGAACATCTGCGAGCCACGGCTCTTCCCTCCAACCATTACCCCAGTAACCGGGGCCGATTTAAAAAGCAGTCAGGGATATACGACAGTAGAAGGTGTGCGTCAAGAACTTGCGGTATGTTTGTTGCTCTTATTCGTTAAATTACCATCTTAAAGAAGGCATTACATAGTTCGCATCTACCTTTAAAATTTTTTGTAACTCGTTGAGTTCGCCTTTCAGAATGCCACCTTCATGTGGGTTGACCAATTCGTGAACTCCCGAGGCTATCAACATTGAATGGATACCAAAGTTATTGGCTCCTAGTATATCCGTTTCCAGATTATCTCCAATCATAATGGTTTTATTTTTCGTCTCTGGAGTTACAAAGTCCATACATCGTTCAAAAACCTTTGGATATGGTTTGCCTACGAATATCACGTGTCCCCCAATGCTTTGATAATATTCCGCAATTCCTCCTGCACATAAATGTTTTTCTTTCCCATGGAAAACGATTTTATCTGGATTAGCACAGAGCATAGGAAGGTTTCTTTTTTGAGCCATTGTGAGTAATTCTTTATAATCGCTGAGCTGATTATCCTCAGAATCGGGACCTGCATTCAATATCCATTCAGCTTGCGAGAGGTTTTCGGCGTTAATAAATTTTCCTTTAGGTAGAGTATCGGGGAAACGATTAGGTCCTATCTCGAATACTGTACCTTTAAAAACTGAAAATTCTTTCGGTTCCATGCTTATCAGTTGCGAATTAGCTTCGCCCCCGGATGTTACCAGGTGATTATAGTGCGATGTTGAAAGTCCAAGTCGTCCGAGGCGCTGATGAACTACCTCTGGAAGCTGAGGAGAGTTTGATAGAAATATAACTTTTTTATCTCTTTTTCTGAGCTGCGCCAGCAGGGCTTTTATTCCGGGGAATAGCGCTCGTCCGTCATAGATAGTTCCCCAAAGGTCTAGAATGAAAATTTCATAATTTTCTGAGATAGCCCGTAAACCACTTATTTCTTTGGTAATCATCGATTGGCTGCTGTTGCAGATTTTGGTGCACCAAATAAATAACCTTGACCAAAATCTATTTGCAAATCCAGGAGATCTTTAAGCATCTCTTCGTTTTCAATTTTCTCTACGATTAGATCCATCGCGACTCGGTCTAGAGCGCCTTTAAGTGCCCTCATATTTAAATTAGGAGTATCTCCTCGCGCCATCTCGTGAAGAAGATGGGCGTCAATTTTAATAAATTTAAAACCTTGTGATGCTAGTTTCGGAAGATCTACGTTCAATTGGTGGAGTTGGTCTAATGAAAGGCGAAAGCCTAGTTTAGATAGCCTATCTAAACCATTTTGAATTTCGTAGTCTTTATCTAATGTTGTTTCTTGGCTGAATTCGAAAACAAGACTTGAAGTCAAATTTGTATTATCCGCCATGAAATCAATGAAATCAGTAAAAAAATCTATATCCGTAAGGGTAGACATGGAAATATTACAAAAGAATACTATTTCTGGATTTTCTCTACGGGTGCGCCGCACAAGCTGCACACATTTAAATAAAAGCAGGTTATCTACAGCTGCGGTTAGTCCGGCTGAAGTTGCAACAGGTAGATATTGCTCTGGTCGGATTATGTTACCTTTATCATCCATTATTCTAGAAAAACATTCAAAAAAAACCTGTGATCTCTGCGGTAACCTCACTATTGGTTGAAGATAAAGCTCAACGTTGTCCTCTCGAACAGATTTTTCTAAAAATTTTAGTATTTCAATATCACTATAATCAAGGATTGGCTCATGAGTGATGGCCTGATCTTCTTGGGTAGGTTTTGTCTCATGTTGTTTTAGAGTTGAAGGCTGTGATATGGCAGCTTCCGGGTCCAAGTGACCATTAACGTTATCGGTGAATTGTTTCATTAAAGATCGCAGCATCCTGAGTTCTGATGCGATTTGTGGATTTTCAAGATTGTTATTGAGTTTATCCTGAGTGGCATCTAACTCCACTCGCGTCTCAATCATTTCTCTATCTAATGATTTTAGTTGATCTTTTAGTTCGTTGAACTCTTCTTGGATCTGGTTGTGCCTGAGATTAAGATTAAAGACAAAGATTATAATTAAAGCGGTTATGCTGAGTAACCAGCCGGGAAGAGGCACCCATTCTGGTGCAAGAAAGTCTACTCCAACTCCTATTCCCATCAGTACGGTAGAGAGCGCTATAACGATAGTCTTGTTCACTATTTAGGCTCCTTTTCTAATCCAGGATCTTTTTATTGGCCCAATATTTTGCATCTATTCCAATGGCGTCCCGAATATTTCTATAGTTATCATTTTTAATTAATAAGTTTAACCCGTCGTTTATAGACTTAAACAAGCAAGGCCCTCGATATGTTAAGGCTGTATATAGTTGAACAAGGCTAGCTCCTGCTCTTATCTTTGCGTATGCAGTTTCTGCGCTATCTACCCCTCCCACACCGATCAAAGGTATTTTTCCCTTGCAGGCTAGGTAGGTTTGAGCAAGTTTTTTGGTAGATAATTCAAAAAGTGGAGGTCCACTGAGCCCGCCTTGTTCAGATTTTCTATGTCCCTTGAGAAGAGCCGGCCTTGTAACTGTAGTATTGGAGATAATCAGACCAGAAACTCTGGTTTTTAGAGCAATCTGGGCGATTTCCTTTATTTCTTTTTCTGTAAGGTCAGGAGCGATTTTTAAGAGTATTGGAGGAGTGAATTTTTGACCCGCGTTTTCGGAACGACCTCTTTCGATAGATCGTAGTAATTTTTCCAATTTTTCTGAGGACTGTAGATCCCTAAGTCCAGGCGTATTTGGAGAGGAAATATTAATAGTTATATAATCTGCTAGTGGCGAGACTATTTTTAATGCCTCTACATAATCAGCGATTGCTGTCGTACTATCTTTATTTATTCCAATATTGATACCGAGTACACCTGTGCTCTTTATTCTTTTGGATAATCGTTTGACCGCACGAGATAAACCATCGTTATTAAAACCATATCGATTTATGATAGCCTGATCTTCTTCTAGCCTAAAAACCCTAGGTCGCTCGTTTCCAGCCTGCGGTTTTAATGTTAAAGTTCCAACCTCGATGAAACCACATCCAAGCTTATCGAGCGTGTCAAAAGCTTCTGCACTTTTGTCGAAGCCTGCTGCTAGTCCTATCGGATTTTGAAATTTCATGCCAAATACTTCTGAAGTCAGGACCTCATCACTGTTATTATTGTATCTGGGAGTAATGCCAAGTTTTAACGCTTGGATTGTTAGCAAATGCGCTCTTTCGGGATCAAGCTTTCGTACTATTTTAAAAAGGAAGTTAGTTATAGTCATAACTTATAGGTTTTCGTCCTTTAGAAGAGGAAAAACATGTCTTCCTTCGTTATTGATAGGAAGGTCGAATACCCTTGTCACGGCCAATTTATCCAGCGATCCATAGATGTGAGGGAATAGCTCCCCTTGCCGCGCTAGCTCCCATCTCAAATCACTATTTTTGAGTTTTTTTGTGTCTACTTCTAATAACAAAAGGTTCTTTTCTCCTTTTCGATGTTTATTTGCACTTGCAACTACCTGCGTTGCTGTTGAAAAATGCAAATATCCATCAAGAGAGTCCTGAGCTGACCCATGATAGGTTTCTGAGGGTTCCGAAGCAACCCAATCATCTTTTCGCGATAAGTGATATATCCAGCGGTTTTCCATTCTATTATTAACTTCCAGTGTTTTAATAACGCATCATAATTGCAAACGAATTTAAACTATTATTTCTATAAATTTTAAATCTTCTTGCGCCTTATTTTGTTTATAGTTGCGCCGACGCTGTCGCAGTCATCAAAGACGTCTATTTTTTCAACATTAACTCTGACGTCTAAAACTCTTTTATCCAATAAACTTAAGTCAGCGATCTTTTCCGCAAAGGTTTCCACAAGAATAATGTGTCCCTGTGCAATTATAGTTTTTATCTCATTTATTAGGGTCTCGTAGCATGCCACTTTTCTATAGATAGCATCAGAAAACCCATTTTGGGGGTATTCCAAGCTCATTTCTAAATTTATAATTACGCGCTGTTTCTGTTTTTTTTCGTGGGGATGTACACCGATAGACATTTCTAGCATTAGGTTTTTAATGTTTACTTGATAAGTAGAGACTAGTTCTTCTTTAATTCTCGTCTCAAGAACCCAATCTTTCGATAATAACGTATTATCTGTAGCCATGTCGGCTGCTCCAATCATACTAACTTGGGCTTAAGTATTCGGGTCTTTTTCCATATTTAAAAAGCCACTCCACGTACTCAAGAGAGAGCATACTAATAAACTCAGTATGCTCTCTATTTTTTTAGCTTGAACGTTTTGGCTCAGCATAAAAATCTACCGGTTTCATCAACTTATTATCTTGATTAATTAAGGCACCAAGTTTTGCGCTTTCCTGCGTATATTTGATCCAATCAGGATCAGCTTGCATTGCGGTTCGTTTGGCTTCCCTATCACCAGCATTATCATATGCCCATATATGGACATACTGGTTAACATTTCCCGTTTCAGTAATCAGGTAAGCAACAGGCTGTCCCAGATGTTTTGTTTGTGGGGCTTTGCCAAATTGCTCGTAGACCTCGAGATGTTTCTTTATAGTGCCCGGTTTGCAAGTATAGGTTCGCACGTCCAATAGCATTTTGATCTCCATATTGTTTGTTGGGTTTATCCAAGACGAAAGAGTAGGTTAAGTCTCATTATTTGTCATTAATTCAATTGTGTGCAATCCGACTGATACTGTCCTTTATTTAAAATAGGTGCGATATTATTTTTATATTAGCGAGTTGTAATCAATTGGTTTAAAGCGATCGATAGTATTTTCTACTTTTGGCATTGGATACTTTAAACCTGTTGCACAGTTATAAAGTATGGCCGTTTCATTGGGTTTCATAGAACCTTCCTCCAACGCCCGCTTGTAAGCGGCAAACGTCGCCGCTCCCTCCGGACATAGAAGCACACCATCTTCGCGAGCGACCTCGTCTCTTGCTTCAAAGATTTCGTCATCGGGGATGGCAACCGCAAAACCACCAGATTCTCTGACTGCTCGTAATATTAGAAAATCCCCTACGGCCACAGGCACCCTAATCCCAGCAGCTGCTGTATACGCATTTTCCCATACGGGTGCATGTTCCTCGCCTTCTTGAAACGCTTTGACAATAGGAGCGCAGCCAGTTGCTTGTACAGCGACCATGCGCGGTCGTTTGCTCCCAATCCAACCAATAGCCTCCAATTCATCAAAGGCTTTCCACATTCCGATTAGTCCGGTACCTCCTCCAGTTGGATAAAAGATTATATCTGGAAGTTTCCAACCCATTTGTTCTGCTATCTCGAGCCCCATCGTTTTTTTGCCTTCTATCCTGTAGGGTTCTTTAAGCGTTGAAACGTCAAACCAGCCGGTGATTTCTTTCCCATCCCCAACTATTTTTCCGCAATCATTTATAAGTCCATTCACTTTATAAACGCTGGCTCCCTGCAGCTCGATTTCTGAGATATTTATTTCAGGAGTGTCATCTGGGCAAAATATTGTTGTTTTTAACCCGGCATGACTTGCATAGGCTGCCATAGCAGCTCCAGCATTACCGTTAGTGGGCATTGCCAAGTGTTGTAATCCAAACTCTTTTGCCATCGCTACGGCTAATGCTAAACCTCTTGCTTTAAATGAGCCAGTCGGAAGTCGACCCTCATCTTTTACAATTAATCGCTCAGAATTTACGTTAAGCTTGCTGGCCATGGCTGGAAGTTGCATTAATGGGGTAGTTGTCTCCCCCAGTGCAATGACGTTTTTACTCTTAGTGACCGGGAGAAATTCTCGGTAGCGCCAAAACCCACCCTCGCGAGCTTCTATTTCCTTTTTTGTGATTGCTGACGCCATTTTATCCAAATCGTAACGAACTAATAGAGGCCTGCCTGCCTTTGAGAGGCCTTGGGGTATACCTGCCTCATATTTTTCACCAGTTAATGAACATTCGAGATGGGTGACAAAATTTGGATATTCTTTGTGTTTGAGGGAGGTCACGTCCTGCTCTCCTAAAAGATGTTGTATTTATTTTTGGTTCATTCTTTAATACAAGGGTCGCCATGTTTAAGGAAGACTTTAATCGCAGATTGATATTTAACAATTTAAAATAAGCAACAATTTTGGCCAGTCCCATTAACTAAAATAGTGGTTAGTTAAACCTAATTAAGATTTAGTTTTCACTAGTTTTATCGTTTGCGGGGGCTGGTACATTTAAATGGCAACTAGAAGGAGCCTTTCAAAAATGATCTATGAGTTTCGAACATATACCACCGGGCCTGGCCAAGCCCCATTACTTGCGAAGTATTCTGCTGAAATCGGACGCCCCATAAGAGGGGATGAACATGGAAAACTCGAAGGTTATTGGCTGACAGAAATAGGCCCGTTAAACCAAGTCATGCATTTGTGGTCTTATGAGAGCATGAACCATCGAGCAGAGGTGAAAGCAAAGCTCGGAGTTAATGAGGCTTGGCGCAATGAATATTTGACCAAGGCCGGGCCGCTTATCCGGCGTCAAGACAACAGAATAATGATAGCAACCAAACCTCTGGTCGCTCCTGATCAAGACGGGAATATTTACGAATACCGCTTTTACCGGTGCAAAGTAGGCAAAGCAAAAGTATTCGCAGATGCTATAACAGCTGCTATGGATGTACGAGAAAGGCATTCAAAAAATGTGTGTATATGGATGACCGATACTGGCCAGCCCAATGAAGTTTCTCATCTTTGGGTATATAAGGATTTAAATCATAGAGCGGAAGCCCGCGCGGCTGCGGCAGCTGATCCAGATTGGCAAAATTTCTTGAAAGATGGCCCGGATAGATTGGACGAAATGCATTCAACTGTTCTTATTCCGTGGTCTCATTCCCCATTAAAATAGGCATTAGAAGTTACGGTGACTATAAATCACCGTAACTCCATTTTTAGAACATGTAGTTGGCGATCTGATTGTAAAGACGATTTTCAATGTCCTTGGTGACTCTAGTTAACTCATTGATTAATAGTTTAATGGCGAAAGCCAATCATTTTGTATATATCGGCGGGTTTTTTTCCAGATAGTCTCAACGATTGCAACGTTATAGACTTATCGCGTTTTGCCATTCTCTCTCCCTTGTTATCTGTTAAAATTTTGTGGTGTTTGTATAGTGGTACCTGCAAGCCCAGTAACTCTTGTAGTAACCGGTGCAGATGCGTTGCCTCAAATAAATCATTGCCCCTAGTCACAGTCGTTACTTTTTGAATAGCATCATCTACAACGACCGATAAATGGTAACTCGTTGGTATATCTTTACGAGCAATAACCGCATCACCAAAAATTTCTGGTCTTGCAATCTGCGGTCCTTTATCAATATCGTGCCAATATAAGGGGCCTACCATTTTCAATGCTGTTGTCATTCGAAGTCTAAGAGCGAATGGCTCTTCCTTTTTTATTCGACGTTCACGTTCGGTTTCAGACAGGTACTGATCTGTGTTCAGTGGCATGATATTGTTTGTTTGTGTAGGTATATTATGTGGGGCTGACAAAGCGTCGTTCAGTTCTCTCCTGGACAGAAAACAGGGATAAATAATATTCAATGATTCTAATTTTTTTAGTGCTGCGGAGTAATCAGTAAGGTGTTCCGACTGACGCCGGGGTTTGTACTCCCATTGAATATTTAACCACGACAGATCTTCTTCGATTTGTTTCTCGTATTTCGGGTCACATCTTTCTCTATCGATATCTTCAAACCTTAATAGTAAAGTGCCGTCTCCATCTTTAGCTTCTTTTTCTGCGAATAAGGCTGAATAAGCATGGCCTAGGTGCAATAGTCCCGATGGACTGGGCGCAAATCGCGTTCTGGTTTTCTGTTTAGGCATAGTTACCTTGTAACTTCAGAGTTTAAAACTATTTAGGTTCTTTTTATTTATTAGGAATTATTAGAACCAATAGACTAACATTAAAACAGTCGTATTTGATTTTTTTGAAATATAGTTGGAGAAAAATATGATGGATCTCGATGGACCACGCCAACCACCATCAAATGGAAAAAAGGCTAATGGATTGGTAATATTGCTGCATGGTTATGGAGCGGATGGAAACGATTTGATTGGTCTCGCTCCAATGATAGCAAGAGATTTACCAGAGGTAGAGTTCGTATCGCCGCACGCACCATTCCCGTGTGAGATGTCCCCTTATGGTCGCCAATGGTTCAGCCTAGGTGATCGATCTAAGGAGTCAATGCTCGCGGGAGTAACGATGGCTTCCCAGGTTCTTAACGCGTTCATAGATGAGGAATTAGAAAAAAATAATTTGAATCCCGATAGACTTGCGCTAGTGGGTTTTAGCCAGGGCACTATGTTATCCCTATTTGTGGGGCCGCGGAGAGAAACTGCAATAGCAGGTGTAGTTGGATATTCAGGTAGGCTCATCGCTCCCGAACTTTTAGCTCAAGATATTAAGACGAAGCCACCAGTGACACTAATTCATGGTGCATCTGATGATATGGTGCCCGCTTCCTCGCTAGAGGATGCAGTCAATGGATTGACTGCAGTCGGTATTGAAACTTCATCCGAATTAAGACCGGGGTTAGGGCATTCGATAGATGAAGAAGGCCTAAATATAGGATGTGCTTTTCTGAAAAGAGTTTTGACGTCTTAATTTTCATATTTTTTAAAAAAGCAAAAATATTTGAAGCATATAAGTGAAACTTTTGTCGTGCTTTGACTTTTTTAATGGACAACCTAGTTTAGAATCACGCTATGGTGGGATGGCGGTTAAGACGTAAATAAGAGTTAAGAAGGTCGGTTGAGTATTTAACGGAGGATTGAGAAGTGTTGTCCGCAGTCGGAAATTCGCCGGTTTTAGTTTTAAATGCTGATTATAGGCCTTTAAGCTATTTTCCACTGTCGCTCTGGTCTTGGCAAGATACCGTCAAAGCTGTCTTTTTAGATAGAGTTAACGTTTTGTCGGAGTACGAACACAAAATTAGATCTCCTAGTTTTGAAATGCGTTTGCCCAGTGTTATTGCTCTAAAAGAGTTTGTACTGCAATCGCGCCGACCAGCATTCACAAGATTCAATGTCTTTTTGCGAGATCGTTTCTCATGTCAGTATTGTGCTCAGCAGTTCCGGCCAGAGGCTTTAACGTTTGATCATTTAATCCCTAAATCTCGCGGTGGAAAAACCACTTGGGAGAATGTCGTCACTGCTTGTAGCAAATGCAACCTGAGAAAAGGAAATTTTCTTCCGGATGTTGTCAAAATGCATCCGATTAATACCCCGCGGTCTCCAACATCCTTCGAACTTCAGGAACGTGGTCGCATGTTTCCACCCAATCATTTGCATGAAAGCTGGAGAGATTTTCTCTACTGGGATTCTGAGTTAGAAAACGGGAATGATAGCGACTGAATAATCCTGGCGATTATTAATACGGAAATACTTGTTTCAAAAACGCTCGGATAGCCAGATAGCGAGTTTGCTTCCCGTGCGTATAGCTTTTCTCATAACTGGGTATCCAATGACTTCTTCGCCTCCATGTTCAATGGCAGTGTCTCTATGCTCCAATTCCTCTTCTCGGAATTTATCGATTGTATCCCGAAGATCTTTTTCTTCGTTGTCTAGAGCTGATGATTGTTCGGCATAGTGCTCATCGATAACCTCTTCAACGGCTACTGTGCATGCCATTGCAGCTTTAGGCCCCATAAGTGCACTCCCAACCCCTAAAGCAAACCCTGCTATATTCCAGATAGGATATAGAATGGTTGGGCGAACTTGCCTTTCGACTATTAGGTTCTCAAATTTCGTTAAGTGAACCTGTTCTTGTTCCTTCATGTGTCTTATTGTATCACCGTCAGCGGTCTTGCCAAGAATTGCCAGTTGTCCTTCATAAATTCTTTTAGCACCGAATTCTCCGGCATGATCCACTCTGATAAATCTTTCCACCATTTCTTTTTGCGATTTTGAAACAGGAAAGTAGTTCTTGCTATTAGTATTTTTCATAATGGAACTCACCTTAGTTTCGCTTAAATACGATTACCGAAGAATATAGTAACAGCGAAGTAGAAATCAAAAAATTGTAACCTGCCATAGATATTCCAAATAATGACCATGCCACTTCATCACATCTAACTATTGGTTGCGCCAGCAATTGTTTTCGAAGTGCTTCGACACTAGTGGTATTTATGAAGTTCCCGCACTCGGGGGTCCCCTGCCAAAGTTGCTGTTCTACTCCGATATGAAAAACAGCTATTGCAGACCCGATTGCAAAAACTACTGATGCAGCGATAAATAAAAGTAAATTAGCCTGACTATGTTTTCTTAATATTACTGCCAGGAGCATCAATCCTATCGCTATCGCGTAAGGGATTCGCTGGTACAGACATAAAATACATGGCTGCAGATTAGCGAGATATTCGAAAGCATAAGCTGTTGCTAAAACTAGGCAGCTCACCACCCCGATAAGGTAATTAGCAATATTCGCTTGAAAGAAAACAGTTATCACTGCTGGCATCCTATTTTTAAAACAAAAAATTAAACAAGAGTAGAGACGCAACAATTAATACAAAAAAGAGGATAGTTATTACCCCAAAATATTTTTCTATGGTCTTTTTAATAGATTCGCCAAAGTAAAATAATAAGCCAGCTAAACAAAAAAATCTTAATCCCCGGGCAATTAAAGAAGTTAAAATGAAGAGAGATAAATCTAATTTGGCAACACCACTAGCAATTGTGATGACTTTGTAGGGAAAAGGTGTTAACCCGGCCCCGAAAACAGCCCACTCGCCCCATTCTTTATAAATCTTCATATATTGCCCAAATTTATCCCCATAGGAATAAAAGTCTACAAGTGCTTGGCCAAGGGTATCGAATAAAAACGAACCAATGAGATATCCACCAACTCCGCCGATTACAGAAGCTATGGTCGCAGTTAGTGCGATACGCCACCACTTAGCGCGGTCTGCTAGAACCATTGGTATTATCATTACATCGGGGGGGATTATAAAGATTGAGCTTTCTATAAAAGACACCAATGCTAACCACCATTTTGCATGGCGATGCGCTGCGGCTGATAGAACCTTGTTGTATAATGTTCGCAAGGACTTGGTCCGATTCTCCTATGTGGAACTGTGGTTTACCACTGGTTTTAAACACCGGCAATAGCTGAGCCAGCTCATTTACACACTATCCACCGCACAGGGGTCAGGAAATTTCATCAATATGTAGCGTTTTTATTTCAATGCTTTCATAAATATAGATAAATAATTATAAAATTATTATATTTAATCATGAGAAGTTGATGCGGCGGTAATGCAAGGTTATGGTTGCACCAGTAAAACAGCAGACAGGTTTAATGATCGGCTGAGTTTATTGACAAGTTATTTAAACACAGGGAAGGAATTAGTTAATGCGAAAATCTCTCATCGCTCTAAGCGTTCTTGGATTTGGCGTTGCCAGTATAGCGGAAGTCAGTCTTCCTACGGCAGCCGGAGCTCAAGAAGTAAAAGGGCCTAAGATTACATGGAGAATGTCTCTATGGGGAAAACGACGGGCCTTTACGGAAGCGCCTGAATATACGGCGAAAGTTATCAACGAAAAGACAGGTGGCAACTTCAATATCAAGCTTTACTACGGACAACAGTTATCAAAAAGTAAAGAGAATCTAGATGGTATCTCCGTTGGAGCTTTCGAAATGGCCTCATTTTGTGCTGCCTATCATCCTGGAAAAAACCAACCCCTAAATGTCTTGGACTTGCCGTTTTTACCAATTCCAAATCTAGATGTGCAAAGAAAAGTTCATGATGCCATCTACAATCATCCAGCTTCAACCAAAGCCCTCGCGAAATGGAATGCAAAAATTTATATGTCTATGATGCTTCCACAGTACGAGTATATGGGACGTGGGACGCCACCAAGCAAAGTATCGGACTTTAAAGGAAAGCGTTTGAGGGCATTAGGCGGAATGGGTCGTGCTGCGAAAGCAATTGGCGCAGTCCCAACGACCATGCCTGCATCTGAAACATATACAGCGTTGCAACGTGGTACGGTTGATGCGATCGGGTTTCCATATACTTACACGTTTGCTGCATACAAACTCGACGAAATAGCAGACTGGTATACGACGAATATGTCACTTGGTTCTGTAAACTGTCCGATTGTTTTTAACATCGATTCTTACAATGCACTTCCAGATCAATACAAGAAACTTCTGGAGGACGTGAAGGACGGTTCTTATGCAGCGCAGGGTGCAGCTTATGCAGCAAAAGATAAGGCTAATGTTGCAAAGTGGAATGCAAATCCAAAATTGAAAGCAGTTAAAATGCCGGAAGACGAAATGGCAGCATTTCGTAAAATGGCTGGAATGCCGCTTTGGAAGCAGTGGGTTAAGGAAAATGAAGGAAAAATTCCTGCTCAGGAACTTCTAGATATAGTGTTAAAGACCGCAAAAGGCGGCTGATTACTATAACTGTTATGATATATGGTCGCTAGATGTGATGTCTGGCGGCCATTTTATTAGACGGAAATTCAGGGGGACTTGATGAGTAGTAATGAAAGTACAGAAAGGTCGTCTGCAGTACAGCTATTAAGTAGAGCAGACGCGCAGCTTTTCCGTATGGAAAGCTTTTTTAATTTGACGTCGGCAATGTTGATCTTGTTTTTAATGTTGTTGGCTGTTGTTCAAGTCGTAGGACGTAAGTTTTTTAATTTTCCAATTCCTGGTTATGTCGACTGGGTGGAAATGGCGATGGCCATTTTCTGTTTTCTAAGTATCGCCTATACTCAGAAACTCGGTGGGCATGTGCGTATGGAGTTTTTTATAGGTAGGTTCTCCGGTAGACTTTTGTGGGTACTTGAGGTTATAGGAACCCTAGTAGCTATGTGGATTATCGCGGTTCTGGCCTGGTATGGCTGGGAGCATTTTGTTCGAGCTTGGGTTATCGGAGACTCTTCTATTGATATTCAGATACCCATTTGGCCTGGAAAGCTGATAGTTGTAATTGCGTTTATCAGTTTGGAATTGCGTTTGTTGGTGCAGCTTTTTGGGTTTTTAAGACTTGTTGCGCACCCTGATGCGGAACCGGTTGGTGTCCCTATAATAGAAACAGTTGATGAACAGGCTCAAAAAGAAATTGATGCCGGTCTCGCTGGGGAAGAGGAAAAAGTGACTATAGTTGGTGATACTGGAGGCCGATCATGAGTGAATTTGCGATAGGCTTGATCGGAACAAGCGCTTTATTAATTCTCGTTTTTGCGGGTGTCCGTGTGTTTGTAGTTGCTGCTATTGTAGGTCTATTGGGCTGTGTAGCGATCATTGGCTGGAAGGCTGGCGCTGGTATAAGTGGGACGGTTCCTCATTCCAAATCGATTAATTATGCGCTCAGCGTTCTTCCTATGTTTATTTTGATAGGTTTTATTGCCTACCACGGTGGTTTAACGCACGCACTTTTCAGAGCGGCACGGAATTGGTTTGGTTGGGTCCCCGGTGGTTTAGCCGTTGCGAGTGTGTTTGCTACAGCGGGATTTGCTGCGGTGTCTGGTGCCAGTACCGCAACCGCTGCTGTTTTTAGTCGCGTGGCGATACCGCATATGCTCGAAAACGGGTATGATCGTCGGTTAGCTGCGGGTGTGGTTGCAGCAGGGGGTACATTGGCCTCATTGATTCCTCCAAGCGCGATACTCGTGATTTATGCCATTATCGTGGAAGAATCAGTTGGTACTTTGATTTTAGCTGGGTTTCTTCCTGGAGTAGTATCGGCAATTATTTACGCAATGTTAATTATTGGGCAATGCATGTGGAAGCCGGAATTAGGCAAAGCTATTCCCTCTCCTCCACTCAAGGAAAAGATGGCCAGTCTTCCTGGTACAGTGCCTATTTTTGTGGTTGTTGCGGTTATTTTCTACTCTATGTACTCAGGTACAGCAACGCCCACCGAAGCTGGAGCTGTTGGGGCATTCGTAATATTAGTAGTGGCTTTATTGAAGGGTATGAAATGGCCTAGCTTAAAAGAGGCATTGCTAGAAACGGCAAAATTAACGGTTATGATTTTTGCTTTGATTTGGGGTGTCCTAATTTTTGTTCGATTTTTAGGATATGCTGGATTGCCTCAAGAATTTGCCGGTTGGATTACAGGGCTTCCTTTCCCTCCTGTCGTGATCATGATCCTTATACTTTGTGGATATGCCGTTCTGGGTATGTTTATGGATGCTATCGGCATGTTGCTTTTAACTCTGCCTGTGGTTTATCCCGCTGTCATAGCGCTGGGTTATGATCCAATCTGGTTTGGTATAATCGTGGTGAAAATGTGTGAGGTATGTCTAATAACGCCACCGGTGGGATTAAACTGTTATGTGGTCTCGGCGGTTAGGCCGGATATTCCCCTTGGGGATGTATTCAGAGGGATATTTCCGTTTTTTATAGCAGATGTTGTTACAATTGGATTATTCCTGGCTTATCCAGAAATTGTTCTATGGTTACCTAACCTTGTGAACAGCTAAATAACC
>QBVV01000013.1 GCA_003284265.1 SAR116 cluster bacterium AG-313-A07 | reverse complement strand
AAGCTATTATGTGTGCTCCCGTTTCCACCAAGTCCAACACCGTTGCAAAAGCAGCCCTTCCTGATGAGAAGCTATATCCTATATCGCCAGATAATCGATCTGATATTGCCTTGCCTAATTTATCTTCTGAGTCTTCCATTTATTTTGTTTCTATCCTGAAAACTAAATACTCAAACTAGTCAGATCGTTTAAAAATTAACTCTGGGGTTGACGTTAACGCAGCATCACCTCTATTAAGTGTGGGCCTGGCAAGGCAATTGCCCGCGCTAATTGTTCATTGAACTCCTCGGTGTCAGTTGCCCTTGTTGCTTGAACACCCATTCCTTTCGCTAGGCAACCCCAGTCTATATCCGGTCGACCAAGTTCCAACATATCTAGAGCTTTTCGTCCCGGATTGCGGGCTCCCACATTGGCCAGTTCCCCCTTTAAGATAGAATATGCGCCGTTATTGAAAATGATATTAATTACATCACATCCTTCTCTGGCCTGTGTCCAAAGTGCTTGCAGGGTATACATACCAGAGCCATCTCCCTCGGTGCATATCACTTTTCGGTCTGGACACGCTAGTGCCGCGCCAGTCGCATACGGCAGCCCTAACCCTATTGATCCACCTGTCAACGACATCCAATCATGAGGTCGCGCCCCCTGAGTAAATGGCATAAAACCTCTACCCGTGGTAACAGACTCGTCAGCTATAATTGCATTTTCTGGCATTAAGTTGCCAATTGCAGAAGCAATAGTTTCTGGAGTCAGCACACCCGTTCTTAATTCAGGAAGATCTAGTTCTTGTAATTTTGGTTGAAAATTATGAGCATCCAGTTCATCTACAAGGGCTTCAATAACGCTTACATGGTTGTCATCGATACTCGCTAATTGGTGCACGTTACAACTATCTGGGATCAGTACACTGGGCTTATTTGGATACGCAAAAAAGGCTACCGGGGTTTTTGTTCCAAGCAGCACAATATCGTTAACAGTCTCTAATTGTTTTAATGCCACATCCACTGGATACTGAATACGTTCGATAGCTACTCTACCTGCTCCTCGCTGCCAACGCCCATTGGCCGTCATACATGATAGTCTGCAACCTGTTTTAGCTTGTATTTTCCCCAGAAGCTCAAGCGTATCCTGGCGCAACGCTCTTCCAGTCATATGGATCAACGTTTCACCATCAGACATCAAAGCAGCGGCGACTTTCGTAATTACATCGCTAGAAACCTGTGGTCTATCTTGAACGGTTATCGGACTTGCGTCGGATACCGCTTCGTCCCAAGCTGTATTCGCGGGTAAGATTAATGTTGCAATTTGGCCGGCCCCAGTTTTAGAGGCCGCCACTGCATTCGCGCCATCTAATGCGACATCCTTTGACGATTGAGAGGTCTTAACCCATCCAGAAACAGGGGCAGCTATTCCCTCAATATCAGCGGTTAATGGTGCATCATATTCGATATGATATGTGGCATGTTCGCCAACTATATTTACGATAGGTGTGTTTGCTTTTTTTGCGTTGTGAAGATTAGCAAGTCCATTACCAAGCCCAGGCCCAAGATGCAGGAGTGTCGATGCCGGCTTATTCGCCATTCGACCATATCCATCAGCCATGCCAGTCACTACTCCTTCGAAAAGGCCCAGCACACAGCGCATTCCGTCGACGTGATCTAATGCAGCAACGAAGTGCATCTCTGAAGTGCCAGGGTTTGTGAAGCAAATCTCGACACCCGATTTGACTAAAGTGCGAACTAGTGATTCTGCGCCATTCATTGAAATACATTCTCCCTTAAGACTGAAGTCGGGAATCTACCAGACTTCTAAAACCTAAAGCAAACTCATTATTAAAAATTAACGGGACTTTTAAATGATCTATAATAAAAAGCAATTTCATCTATTAGGAATGACTTAATAAGTCGCCTATATTTTATATGTAAATTCTGTAACACTACTTTATAGCACTGGAATAACAGTAAACTTTTCAATAGGGCTTTTGACCAATGACAATACCCACGATCATAGATGCGCATCATCATTTCTGGGATCTGTCTCTAAAGAAACATCCATGGCTAGACGGACGACATAATATTAAGAGTTTTAGGTATGGGGATTATTCAAAAATCTGTAAAAACTATCTTTTGGAAGATTACAAAAATGACTGGGGTAATCATCAAATTGTCAAAAGTATTTATGTGGAAACCGAATGGGATGCTGCGGATCCCATAGGCGAAACAGCTTGGGTTCAAAACTATTACGAAAAATATGGTTTTCCAAATGCGCTAGTTGGCCAAATTTGGTTTGAAAATGATAACGTAGACCAAGTACTAACTGATCACAAACAATTTCCCATTAGCAGATCTGTCCGCCAAAAACCAAAATCCTGCCCATCATTTGCGGAATTTAAACCTAATCTTCCGGGATCGATGGGGGATCCAAATTTTAGGAATGGTTATAAAAATTTACTCAAACATAATTTACACTATGACCTGCAGACACCTTGGTGGCATCTCGGCGAAGCCGCAATGTTAGCGAGAGATTTTCCAGATACACTAATTATCTTGAATCATACAGGGCTTCCGTCCGACAGAACTCTAAAGGGCCTCGATAGATGGCGATCCGCTATTCAAGAATTTGCTTTCCAACCGAACACTGCAATTAAATTATCCGGCATAGGAATATCTGGTCATCAATGGAACCCACAAGAAAACAATCGTATAATTAGAGATGCAATTGCTACATTTGGAGTAGAACGATGTATGTTTGCATCTAACTTTCCTGTGGATGGATTGTGTGACAGTTTCGACACAATCTTTCAGAATTTCAAGAATATAGCATCAAGTTTTTCAATCAAAGATCAGTCGGCGTTGTTCCATGATAATGCACTAAAATACTACCAACCACTATAATATATTAATCGAATTAGCACCAACTTATCGAGATCTTTGATTTTACCGCAAAGAAAAGTTTGGGTTCGATAAAATAGAGGGGGAGACTTTTAATCAACTGGGGTGTATGAGTTATTACTGGTTGCTCTATTCTACCCTGAAAGTGAAAATTCGAAGTAATGGCCGTCAAACCAAAAACTGATAAGCCTACATTGTTAGATAAAGCACTTGAATTCCCGTATAGAAAACTATTTGGACGTACTGGAAAAATTGTGATTGCAAGTTCGCTTGTTATTTTTCTAAGTACCAAATTTTTTCTTGGTATAAATACAGTTCGTTTAGATCCTAAAACATGTAAACTATCTAATTGGGATATTGCTTATCTTCTTTTCCACAAGAAAAAAATTCTAAGCAACACCTCTAAATCATTTCAAAAGTCGATGAGAGAAAACCAAATTATGTTGCGCCACATTAATGACGGCATAAATCCCTTTGAGTCGGCAACCGATGGCAATGTTAGAAGATCTAGAAAAATCAATCGGGATAAATTTATGTGGAAAACTATGGCCAAACGCCTAGTTAGAGAAAACCAAGCTATCATCAAATGTTTAGGTAAATTACCGAGATATAAGTTTTAAATAACCTACAGTTTACATAAACAATTTTTCACTACTCAAGTTTTTGTAGATATCTGCCACAAACTCTGTGTACCCGTTATATAATTGCGTGGGCACCCTCGGACCAGAGAGTGTTCTTTCTGTCGCTTGGCTCCACCGTGGGTGACTTACTTCTGGATTTACATTTGCCCAGAACCCATATTCTTTCGGTTGTATGCGCTCCCAAAAAGAAACTGGCCGTTTGTCGGTAAAGCTAAACCTTGTGATCGATTTTATTGATTTGAACCCATATTTCCAAGGAACTGCAAGCCTCAGGGGTGCCCCCATTTGATTAGGTAGTGGCTTGCCATAAACGCCAGTTACCAGGAAAGAGAGCTCGTTTTTCGCTTCTTCAATGGTCAAGCCTTCCGAGTACGGCCATGGATACCAGTGCTGCTTTTGGCCAGGCATCGTTTCAGGATCCATTATTGTTTCCATGACGAGAAATTTCGCACTAGAAAGCGGTTTGGCCAATTCTATCAAACTCGCAAGCGGAAAACCAGTCCACGGAACAATCATTGACCACGCTTCAACGCATCTATGTCTATAGACCCTTTCCTCCAATGGCATACTATTTATAAGTTTATCGAAGTCTATAAGCTGTTTTTTTTCGACTAGCCCATCAATATTAATTGTCCAAGGCCTTGTTTTTAAGGCCTCGGCTGCCCTATAAATACTCTTGTGCGACCCAAATTCATAAAAATTATTATAAGTCGTAGCATCGTATTCATCGCTTATTGCTCTTTTAACCGTATAGCGGTCGTTCCGCCTTACTGGATAGAGAGAAACGGTTGGATCAATTTCCATCTTTTTCTTTTTGGCATTCGCACTTGAACCAAATCCAACCATACTTGGAGCTAAAATTGCCCCCGCTGTAATTGATTTAATAAAACTGCGACGATTTAAAAAAAGCGCCTCATCTGTGACTTCACGCTGATTTATTTCCCAATCTCGCCCGCGTTTTATTAACATTTTCTCTCCACTACACTCAAATAGTTCCTAACCAGAATTTAGTGCAAATTAACAAAATGTAAATTCCAACCTCGGTTTTAGGGCGTCACTATATGATTGAGTAATTTCCCATTGGCTAATGAAGCTAGTCCGCAATATCTAAGGGTAATTCTGTAGTCTCTTTAACAGTATCCATAACAAATATTGTTTCGCTACGTGTCACTCCCGGGAAGGCTTTAATTTGATTAGAAATAATATCCTCGAGGTGCGCATTATCTCTCGCTCTAACTTTTAGAAGATAAGACCAATCACCGGTCACACTGTGACACTCAATGACTTCTGGAATATTTTTCACTGCTAATCCAAAGTTTTCTTTTGACTTAGACCAATCTATTAGTACCGAGATGTAAGCGAGGATAACAAGCTTTGCTTTGATAGGGTTAACTTTTATGATCTGAGTGATGGTCCGGTTTTTAATAAGGTGACGAACGCGGTCGTTCACAGTCGACGTAGGCAAATCGATTTCAATGCCAATTTCCCTATGCGTTATTTGAGCATTGTTTTGTAAGTGGGTGGCTATTTTTTTATCAATTATATCCATATGCTGCACGTTTAAGTAATTGAAAATATTAATCCAGGCCCAGAATCAGAGATAAAGTGGGCCTATATCAGAATAAAAAGTGTAACGATTTACCAAAACTGATCAATAACCTTATTGCTCTTATTGACATGGAAAAGATTTACCAATACCCCAACTTGGGTATGGATCAAAATAATGAACTAACAAATCTAAACTGGCCGCCTCCAACACTGCTAACTGAAGCAGGAGACAGTATATGGATCTCTCAAGATGGAGAGATTGAAAGAATTTCTCACAACAACGCTTTGGGAAAGATCAATGAACATCCCCCATTACTTTGTAATTCGAAAGCAACAACATTCCGGCTCAAATGCAAACCTTTCTTATGTTTTGACCTCCTAGAACTTTTCGCTTTTGCAAAACCGGCTGAATTCTGCGTCCCCACCCCTCAAGGGATAGCGAGGGCATTGAACCTGCCCATTCCAGAAAATGGATTTGATACAGCATTAGTTTTACTGGACGCAGCAGAAGCATTATTAAAAGAACTTAACTTCTGTTCCAATAAAGAGAAAGTAATTTCAATATCGGAGTTAATGGGTCATTGCGGTTGGGTTTGGGCCCCCATAGTCTTAGAAGTATTAGGAGTAAACCCAAAAACGAGCTCCACGCTTAAAGCGAGTTCTCTGAATATATGGGAAGATCTATCCGAATGGTCCGAGCACGCACCCGAACCTCCCGTCTCAAGTTTACCAATCACCAAAAATGAGACTATTAACCGTTTAAATAAGATGTTGGGAGATTTTTCAGAAAACCGACCTGGTCAAATTGAATATACCTCTAAGATTCTGCCTGCATTTGAACCCCGTGATAAAAAGGATGTCCCCCACATTGTTTTAGCTCATGCTGGAACAGGAGTGGGAAAAACTCTGGGATATTTAGCACCATCGTCTATCTGGGCAAATAAAAATGGCGGCTCAGTATGGGTATCCACCTACACCCGAAATCTGCAGCATCAGGTCGATAATGAGCTAAATCGTTTGTATCCCGAGCCTATTCGGAAGTCGGCTAAAATTGCTATCCGCAAAGGGCGAGAAAATTATTTGTGTCTGCTTAATCTAGAGGAGGCCTCTCGGCAACTCCTTTCAATGCCACAATACGGCGTAGCACTTGGTTTAATAGCTCGCTGGGTCTCTAAAACCCGGGACGGGGATTTAATGGGTGCTGATTTCCCATCTTGGCTCTCTGATTTACTTGGCCAAAGTCGCACTACCGGACTAGCAGATCGCAGAGGGGAGTGTATTTATTCAGCTTGTTCTCACTATCATAAATGTTTTATCGAAAAATCCATTCGAAACTCAAGACGTGCCGAAATAGTGATCGCTAACCATGCCTTGGTATTAATTCAATCAGTCTTAGGAGAAGAAACCGACATCCATCAGCCCACGAGATATATTTTTGACGAAGGTCACCACTTATTCGAGGCTGCTGACACCGTGTTCTCAACATACCTAAGTGGAGCGGAAGCCTTTGATCTTCGCCGCTGGTTATTGGGGGCTGAGACCCGAAACCTTGGCCGTAGCAGAGGATTGAAAAAGCGAGTAGAAGATCTCATCACAGAGAATCAAGAGGGTAACACGGCGCTAAACCAACTCCTCTCTGCCGCACAAATTTTGCCCCGTGATGGTTGGCTAAACCGATTGAAGGATAACCAACCTATTGGACCAAGCGAATCTTTTTTTTCAGCTATCAAGCAACAGCTGGAAGCTCGGACTGAAAACTTAAATAATATCTATTCATTGGAAGCAGGTATTTATCCTCCCACTAAATCCTTAATCGAAACTGCTGAAATATTTTCTAAAAGTTTAGAAAAAATAGCGATTCCTATGCAATTATTTTGTTCAATTTTAAAAACCATGCTCGACGAAAAAGCCGAGACACTTGAAACACCCATTAGGTTAAAAATTGAAGCAATAATCAGATCGTTAACACAGAGAGCATATCTAACGATTAAAACATGGCAATCTATGTTAAAAACGGTAAACGAAGTTCAAACAGACGAGTTTATTGATTGGTTGGAGGTCGAACGTGTTCAGGGACATGATGTAGACATTGGCATGAAACGACACTGGTTGGACCCAACAATACCGCTAAACGACAAAGTATTTTCTCGCGCGCATGGAGTAGTCATAACATCTGCCACATTGAAGGATGTCGGCACAAACCCGGATAACGATTGGGTTATTGCAAAAAAACGAACCGGCGTGAACCATATGCCAACTAACCTCGCACAAGTCGCCGTAGAGTCTCCATTTGATTACAAGGAACAAACCCATATTTTAATTATAAATGATGTGAATAAAAATGATGTAGACCAAGTTGCTTCTGCATATAGAGAATTATTTATAGCCTCTAATGGCGGTGCATTAGGTCTATTTACAGCGATTCAAAGGCTTCGTGCAGTCCATAATAGAATATTACATCCTTTAGATCAGTCAGGATTGAAATTGCATTCCCAACATGTAGATGGCTTAAGCCTAGCAACGTTAATTGATATTTTTCGCATGGAGGAAAACTCCTCTCTACTTGGTACAAATGCAGCTCGAGACGGAGTAGACATCCCAGGTAAATCACTCCGACTTATCGTATTCGACAAGGTTCCATGGCCAAGGCCTTCTATTTTAACTAAAGCCCGACAGAAATCTTTTGGCCGAAACGTTTACACTGATATGCTTACAAGGATGAACCTCACACAAGCATTCGGTAGATTAATTCGGACCGCATCCGACAAAGGGGTGTTTGTTCTTCTCGACCCTGGAATGCCGAGCCGGCTTCTTGATGCATTTCCAAAAGATGTAACCATTACGCGTTGTGGTTTAGCAGATGCAATAGAAGACGTTAAAAACTTCCTTAAGTCATAGCAAAAAAGCGTTGAAATAAGTCCTTATTCACCAGATTCTAATCAATGCCTCAGTCAACGAGCCATGTATTTATGCTACCGATAGGCCCAAATTCTGCTTCAACCCTGTCACCTGGGGTAACCTTAGTGAGCCCAGTGCAGGTTCCTGTAGAAATAATTTCTCCAGCAAATAGTCCCTCAGAGACCCGCTTATGGTTAGCGAGCCAGAGCACTACGTTGATCGGATCTTCCAATGCGTTGCTCCCTGCACCTGAAGCCACTTCGGTGCCGTTAACCGTCAAACTCACCCTTTGAGTAGGTAAGTCGATATCTACCCAATCATGAACTACTTGACCAACGCAGAGCGCAACATTTGCGCCACCATCGGCCGTTACAGATAGCCTTCCACTTCCGCCCAAACCATATTTTAATCGAGAGCCCACGAACTCAAGGGACGGGGCAACCCCGTCAATAGCAGAATATACTTCTTCATAACTATATGCTTGTTCTCTTGAGGGAAGATCCTTTCCTAAACTTATTGCAAACTCCCCTTCTACCCAGAGGTCATGCGAGGAAAAAACAGGAATCTTATCGCCACCCCTGAATTTAAATTGTTCTGGCACCCTCGCTGCGCCAGGCTCCGTTGTTCCCAATTTAAGCTGCGCTTCTTTCGATGTAGAACCAACTTTCCAAGCATTTGAAGATGGACTTAGAAGACTATTTACTTCTTTTTGGATTTGATAAGCCTCTTGTAAACTCTTAGGCTCTTCGTCCGGTTGAATAGTAACTAAAACACCATCCAAACGAGCAGACGCTAACCGTTTTGATAATGAGCGCATAATAATTCTCCTAGAAACGCATACGTACCAAGCAGCAGCGTTACATCATTTTAACTTAGTTTCATGTCTATTTTTTTGAATCTTCCTTAATCATGTCAGCCGCTTTTTCCGCTATCATAATAGTGGGAGCATTGGTATTACCGGAGACGAGTGTTGGCATTATAGAGGCGTCAACAACCCGTAAACGATTGAGCCCTAAAACACGCAAACGATCATCCACCACAGCCATGAGGTCGTTTCCCATTTTGCAGGTTCCTACCGGATGATAGACAGTGTTACCTTTTGCTCTGGCGAAATCCAACCATTCTTCATCAGAGTTTACATTTATACCTGGCTCTATTTCCTCATCTTTATAATGCTGGAGAGCTGGGGCTGCTACAATTTTTCGGGCTATTTTCATTCCATCAACTATTGTACGACGATCATTCTCTTCCGCTAAAAAGTTACCTTTTATAGCAGGAGCCACAAATGGATCGGAAGATTTTATATGAATCGAACCCCTAGAGTCTGGACGCAACTGACATGGAGCGATCGTCATCCCTGGGTGATTATCAAAAATGCGTTTTTTTACATCTTTGAAACTAGCATGCACAATCGTATATTGAATATCCGGCGTCGACACTTCTGGTCTTGTACTTACATAACCAGATAAAATTCCTCCTGGGAACGTCATAATACCCTTTCGACTAAAAGCGTATTTGAGTAGTTCTTTAGCAAGAAACAATCCTTTAGTTTGTTCATTGAGGGTTATTCTTTTTTTGATTTTCCACGTCTGTCTTACAATATAATGGTCTTGATAGTTTTCTCCTACGCCAGGAAGCGGGAAGGTAACGTCGATACCGTTTTCTTTTAAAATTTTTGGATCCCCAATGCCAGAAAGTTCTAAAATCTGGGGTGATTGAACGGCACCAGCTGAGATTATAACCTCCCTGCTTGCTCTAACAGTTTTCATTTGCCCAGATTGTTGAAACATAACCCCTGTAGCAGTTTTATTCTCAGTGAGTATTTTTAATGTATGTGCATTAATCTCTAAGCGGAGATTCGACCGCTTCAAAGCAGGTTCTAAAAATGCTTTGGCCGTAGACCAGCGTCGGCCATGTTTTTGCGTCACTTGGAAGTAACCAAAACCCTCTTGATCTCCACTATTATAATCTGGGTTTTTTGGATAGCCAGTTTCTTCAGCAGCATCCATTATAGCATCAAGGAGTTCAGCACGCTCAAGCCCCTCAGAAGTATTCAATGGCCCACCCTGACCCCGCCAGGGACTATCCGAGCTCTCATAATTTTCAGATTTCTTAAAATATGGTAACACAGAGTCATAAGACCAACCACGATTACCAAGTTGCGACCATGTATCATAATCTAACGGTTGCCCTCGAACATACACCATTCCGTTTATTGAGCTAGACCCCCCTAAAACTTTACCTCGTGGGATAGGGATTGCTCGGTTATACGTATTCGGCTCAGGTTCAGTTTCAAACCGCCAGTTTAGACTGGGCATATCAAGCGTTTTTACATATCCTACAGGGATATGTATCCACGGGTTTCTATCTTTACCTCCTGCCTCCAGAAGTAATACCTTAGTAGATTGATCCTCCGTCAAGCGGTTAGCCAATGTACAACCGGCAGACCCTGCTCCAATAATTATATAATCGTATTCTTCGCTTTCCATCACTTTCGTTTTCCTCATTGTATCAATGATATTTAATATTATCTCTAACGTTTTTAGATGGAAGATAGATCCGGTTTTGCAGCCTGCCCAAAATGCGCCTCAAGGGCCAACCCAATAGATAGAGCCTGAGTATCGAAACCTCTTCGACACATTACCTGTAGGCCCACTGGAAGCGGTGAACCAAATTGATGTATTGGAGTTGTTATAGCGCAAAGTTTAAAAATATTACCGGGTTGTGTATTACGAGATGCTTGCGCTGATTTGGCTGCCGCACTTGCCTCTGACAAATCCGCTATAGCCATCGGTAAAAATGTACACGTTGGGGAGATCCAGCCATCTAATCCTTCAAAGGCATCGTCAGCCAAATCGGCCAGCTGGTTATGCCTTATGACCGCAGCTGCATGCTCAACGCCAGTAACATCCAAACCTTTTTTTGCTCTGGCGCCAGTGACTGGATCCATATTTGGCAGAGCTTGCTGAAAATCATTTTCACCTATTGCGGCTAGAAATTCAGGAGGAGCTATAGCTGGAAACACCCAATCCCGCTCATTAGGATCAGGAATTTCTATATCAACAATTTCCACTCCCGCTTCTCTAAGGGATTGCAGAGCCAATTCCATACAGGAAGCAACTTCTGGTTCTAGATCATCGAAAAAGAAAGTAGTGGGTTTGCCTAATCTCAACCCTTTTAGTGGTTTAGCTAACGGGATATCGCTATCCGTCATTATGGCATGAATAATTGCTGCGTCTGCAGCTGTTCGGGTCAGGGGTCCTAAAGTATCGAGGGTTGGGGAAAGTGGGAAAACACCATCAGTGGGCAGAAGTCCAATCGATGTTTTGTGGCCGAATATGCCGTTGAAGCAGGCTGGTATCCTGACCGATCCACCAGTATCTGACCCCATTGCGAAAGCGCACAAACCAGCCGCTGTTGCGACACCCGAACCACTTGATGATCCTCCCGGAGTACGATGTGAAGAGAGATCCCAAGGATTCCAGGGGGTTCCCCTAGCTTCATTCACCCCTGTGGCACCGAGAGCAAACTCAACTGTCTTTGTTTTTCCCAAAATAATACAGCCCGCTTGTTTCAATCCTGTTACAAACCGCCCCTCTGGGCCTGTAATACTAGCCGCATCGAATAATGAGCCATTTGTGATAGGCATACCTTCTACGGCGTAAATATCCTTGATACCAATAGGGACACCCATTAACGGTCCAAGATCTGTACCCGCAGCTAATAGTTTGTCCATAGCTTCGGCGGCGGCCATAGCTTCATTTTTGGCTACATATTGAAATGCCCCAAGTTTACCATCCAATGCTTCAATCCGATCAAGATAAGCCCGAGTGACAGCACTGATTGTTATAACCCCTGCCCTTAATTTTTCTGCAAATACGGCGATCCCGCCTTCTGCCATTGGATCATTTGGATAGTTCATAACAGCATCCTTAAATTATCATTATACCTATTCACCCATTACCCTGAGGTTAACAATAGTCCGGTGAAATTGAAAACATATAAATCATTTTAATTTTTTGGTAATAAAGTTAGTTCTATAATAACGTTTAAATTATATTTTTGTCTTTAAAACAAACCCTTATAAACAAATATTATTGATATGCGCCTAGTTCAAAAGAATGGATAAAATATGATTAGCCCTCAAGCAGCCATAATATATTCTATGGTCCTCAGCGCCGCCGCAGACGGTGACCTTGCGAACGAGGAAATTGATACCATCAAGACCATAATAAATGGGCTTCCTGTTTTCGACGGTTTTGACAGCACTAAATTTAATGAGATTGCTGGAGCCTGCACTGACTTACTAACCGAAGAGGATGGTTTGGACGCGGCGGTAGAGATTATACGCCAATCACTTCCTAGTTCCTTATGCGCCACGGCATACGCTTTGGCTTGTGATGTAGTTGCAGTGAATGGTATAGCCACCCAGGAAGAGCTGCGCTTTCTTGAAATGCTAAGACATGATATCAATGTTGATAGGTTAACTGCAGCGGCCATAGAACGAGGGTCCGCAGCAAGATATGCCAGAAATCAGACTGATCCAGATGACTAAAACTATTGAACAAGACTGGCGAGCTAAAAATATTGGATTTATTGGCTTAGGCTTGATGGGCGTGCCAATGATCCGTAACCTCTGTGCAACCGGTGCTAATATTTACGTTTGGAATAGAAGCTCTGCGACTGCTAAAGAATTTGCGAAAGAGCAAAAAAATATAACGGTTTGCGAGACACCCGCCCAAGTAGCTATGCATTGTGATATTACAATTTTGATGATTACAGATGCACAGGCCGTAGAAAGTGTAGTATTTGGTGAAAGTGGAGTTGCAGAGAACTGTTTGGAAAACTGCCTTGTAATAGATATGGGAACAACATCCGTCATAAAAACACGAACGTTTGCTGAGAAATTAAAAAAGATGGATAGATATTGGCTAGATGCCCCCGTATCCGGCGGAACAACTGCGGCTGAGGATGGCACCCTCACAATTATGGCGGGGGGAGCTCCGAATACGTTCGATCGTGCACTTCCAATACTCCAAATATTGGGCGATCGCATCACCCATGTTGGAGAAGTTGGAGCAGGCCAGATCGCAAAATCTGCTAATCAAATGATTGTTGGACTTACTATTGGTGCGGTAGCCGAAGCCTTTGCTTTAGCCCGACATAATGGTGTAAACCCTGCTAAAATTCGAGAGGCCCTTTTTGGGGGCTTTGCCCATAGCAGAATACTGGAACTTCATGGGGAGCGGATGCTAACAGAGGATTATAACCCAAGAGCAAAATGTTCTATTCAAAGAAAAGACATTGCCGAAGCAATGGAGCTTGCAGCTTCCGTAAACCTGCGCCTACCAAGTCTATCGACCAACATGAAACTATGGGATTTAATGATTGAAAATGACTGGGCAGAACTAGATCATAGCGCCTTACTGCTCGCAATCGACCCTCAGTGGAACAAAAAATAACCCTTCCAAAACAATTGGAAGGGTTATTCGATCTATTATGTGGACTGCTTTAAAAGTCCATTCCGCCGCCCATGCCTGGAGCACCAGCTGGCATTGGAGCTTTTGGTTCGGGTTTATCCGCTACCATTGCCTCAGTAGTTACAAGCAACCCAGCGACCGATGCTGCATTCTGAAGTGCTGTTCGGACCACTTTTGTTGGATCGATTATACCTGCTTTAACTAAGTCTCGAAATTTACCCTCCTGAGCATCAAATCCCCAGTTCGTATCTTTGGACTCAAGCATTTTTCCTACAATGACAGACCCGTCCTCGCCAGCGTTTTCCGCAATTTGTCGAGCAGGTGCCTGAATCGCTTTCCTAACTATATTAACACCCACAGCTTGATCGTCATTAGCTGGGCTCAGTTTTGATAGACCACGTCCTGCATAAATCAAGGCAGACCCACCTCCAGGAATGATCCCTTCCTCGACGGCTGCTCGTGTGGCATGCATCGCATCATCAACGCGATCTTTACGCTCCTTTACCTCAACTTCAGTAGAACCACCAACCCGAACAACAGCAACCCCACCAGCTAATTTCGCTAATCGCTCTTGGAGCTTCTCGCTGTCGTAATCAGACGTTGTCTCTTCAACTTGAGCCCTGATCTGGTTGCATCGTGCTTCGATGTCTTTCTTCTTACCCGCACCATCAACAATAGTCGTCTCTTCCTTGGTGATGTTAACTCGCTTGGCAGTCCCCATCATGTCGAGTGTGACTGTCTCAAGTTCGATACCCAAATCCTCGGAGATAACGGTTCCACCAGTCAAAATTGCAATATCTTCAAGCATAGCTTTACGACGGTCCCCAAAACCAGGAGCCTTCACTGCAGCCACTTTCAAGCCGCCGCGCAGCTTATTCACAACCAATGTGGCAAGAGCCTCACCTTCAATATCTTCTGCTATAATCAGCAGTGGTTTACCGCTTTGAACAACAGCTTCAAGAACTGGCAGCATTGGCTGAAGGCTAGAGAGCTTCGACTCATGCAGTAGAATGTACGGTGCCTCTAAATCACTGATCATTTTTTCTGAATTGGTCACAAAGTATGGGGATAAATAACCACGATCAAATTGCATGCCCTCAACGACATCTAATTCTGTCGCTAGAGACTTGGCTTCCTCTACCGTTATTACTCCCTCATTGCCAACACGTTCCATGGCCTGAGCGATCATCTTACCGATTTCATCCTCGCCATTGGCAGATATTGTACCCACCTGAGAAACCTCGGCTGACGTTCCAATTTTCTTCGATTTCTTTTCAAGAGCAGCCACTACGGAGGCTACTGCCATATCGATACCACGTTTAAGGTCCATAGGGTTTAAGCCAGCAGCTACCGCCTTAGCGCCTTCCCTAACAATTGACTGCGCCAAAACTGTTGCTGTTGTAGTTCCATCTCCTGCGTTGTCATTTGCCTTGGATGCAACCTCCCGCACCATCTGCGCGCCCATATTTTCGAATTTATCATTTAATTCAATTTCTTTCGCGACAGTTACGCCGTCTTTTGTTATCCGGGGAGCCCCAAAAGACTTATCCAGAACAACATTACGGCCTTTAGGGCCCAAGGTAGCCTTTACAGCATTTGCGAGGGTATCAACGCCGTCTAGCATTTTTTGACGCGCGTCAACACCAAACTTTACTTCTTTTGCAGCCATTTGTCTGCCTCTCCTTTAATTAAAGATCAAATATAACTAGGTAAGAATTCTTTTCTTAGCCGGTTACGCCCATAATGTCTGACTCCTTCATGATAAGAAGGTCCTCACCATCGATTTTTACCTCGGTACCGGACCATTTACCAAAAAGAACAGTATCGCCAGCTTTAACATCCAACGGTGTTATCCTTCCGTTGTCATCTCTGGCACCCGGACCAACTGAAACCACTTTACCTTCCATAGGCTTCTCTTTAGCGGTATCGGGGATTATAATTCCACCTGCTGTTTTTGCTTCGCTTTCCATTCGACGGATAACGACGCGATCATGCAATGGTCTAAAACCCATTCCATTTCTCCATTTTCTGAAAGTTGCGTTTAAAATTTCCCTTACCGAATACCAAAGCGACTAATCCTTGGCACTCTCTTATTGCGATTGCCAGCATGTAGTGATTGTCTAATCAACTGTCAAGAAGTCAGCGGTAAAAAAATTAGAAACTATCTATATTATTATTAAATTGACTTCGCAATAGACTGTATATCTCAGTCCGGAGCTAGTGTAATTTTTAAGCCATCCAAATCCTTGCTCATGTCTATCTGACAAGATAATCTGGAATTATTTTCCACATCAAAAGCAAGATCCAGCATGTCTGTTTCTTCATCGCTCTTTTCTGGTAACTTAGTCATCCAGTTTTCGTCGACATAGATATGACAAGTGGCACAAGCGCATGATCCGCCACACTCCGCTTTGATCGAAAGCCCTTCATCTCTTATAATTTCCATTATTTGCCAGCCTTCGGTCGCTTTTATTTTATGTTCGACACCATCGTGATCTGTGACAAAGATTTTCATGCTACCCCCAATTTTCCCTGAAGTTCTGAGCTTGAAGTTGTATATTGGAACCGAAGTTTTCTCTCGGGATGTACATATCGAAACGCTTGTTGCGCCATGAGTGCAGCTTCATGAAAGCCCGACAGAATAAGCTTCAACTTTCCTGGATATGTATTAATGTCTCCAATAGCAAATATCCCTGCTACATCAGTTTCAAATTTCTCCGTATCCACAGGAATGAGGTTTTTATCTAAGTTAATCCCAAAATTAGCAACAGGACCAAGCTTCATAGTAAGACCATAGAATGCGAGAAGCATATCGCATTCTATGTCATATTCACCAGTCTCTCCCTTGACGGCGACAGATTTTAAAACCCCGTTTTCGCTTCGAAGCTCTTTTAACTGAGCGATTTCTAGTTGCATCTCACCATCCGCAACGAGTTTCCTCATCTTATTAATTGTATCTGGGGCCGCACGGAAATCATCTCGGCGATGCAACAACGTTAATTTTTTTGCTAACGGATGCAAGTTTACTGTCCAATCAAGGGCGGAGTCACCACCTCCGGCAATAAGAATATTTTTATCCCGGAAATTTTCCATTCTCCTGACTGAATAGAAAACTGATTTCCCCTCAAATTCTTCAAGACCCTTTAGTGGAGGTTTTTTTGGCACAAAGCTACCTCCACCTGCCGCAACCACTATAACTCTAGCTTCGATGACAGTACCTAAATCTGTTTGAACGACCCAATTTCCATCCTCGTTCTTTGAAATAGACTCGGCCATTTGACCAAGATGAAAGTGCGGGTCGAAGGGATCTATTTGGGCCATAAGTTTATCGGTTAATTCCTGCCCGGTACAAACTGGTATTGCGGGAATGTCATAAATTGGTTTTTCAGGATAAAGTTCGGAACATTGGCCTCCGACTACCTCGAGAATATCTATCAAATGACACTTTATGTCCAAAAGACCCAGCTCAAATACGGCAAACAAACCAACTGGGCCAGCACCGATGATAACTACGTCAGTCTTAAAAGATTTTTCACTCATCCTCAGCCTTACCTGCAAAAATCAGTGTTATAAACAACACACTAAAATACAATCCATGTTTACCCTCAGCGGACCCATACTATCAATACGTCCCACGATCAATTGAAAATATTATTTCCACCAAAAACAGCGACGCACGCTTGAAACTTTTATTGGTTTCAACATTTGTAATACCTCGTTTAATGTCGAAAGTGTCTCATTCCAGTCATAACCATTGCAATATCATTTTCGTTAGCCGCCGCAATAATTTCATCATCACGGACTGATCCACCAGGTTGAATAACTGCCCTAGCACCCGCCGCAACAGCTGCCAACAAACCATCCGGAAACGGGAAAAAGGCATCAGAAGCAACAACTGACCCTACCGCCAAAGACTCTTGATACCCTAATTTCTCTGAAGCTTCTTTTGCCTTTTTAGCTGCAACCTGAGACGAGTCAACCCTACTCATCTGCCCGGCGCCTATACCTACCGTGGCACCGTTTTTAGCATATACGATGGCGTTAGATTTAACATGTTTGGCAACCATAAATGCGAATACTAAATCATTTAGCTCTTCGGCCGATGGTTGACGCCTAGTTACAATCTGAAGTTTAGTTTTATCTATTCTACCAACATCTTTGTCTTGGACAAGCACTCCACCAGAAAGAGGTTTAAAAATTTTTGATGCTTCAGTTGGATTGGGCAAACCACCCGTTTTTAATATTCTTAAAGATTTTTTTTTCGCAAATGCATCCAATGCTTCTTCAGTAAAGTCGGGCGCTATTACGACTTCTGTAAATACATTCACCATCTCAATTGCAGCGTCAAAATCAATTATTTTATTAGATGCAATGATACCCCCAAACGCACTAACTTGATCACACCAATAGGCTTTTTTGTAAGCATCAAGAATATTATCTCCATTTGCTACGCCGCAAGGGTTCGCATGTTTTATAATTGCAACAGTGGGTTGATCAAATTCGGCTACTAGTTCAAACGCCGCATCCGTATCATTTAAATTATTATAACTAACCTCCTTACCTTGAAGTTGCTCGGCTGTTCCAACACCGAAATTCTGTTTATTTATTTGGTAAAAAGCACCGGATTGATGGGGGTTTTCTCCATAACGCAATATTTGCGGAGAATGACCCGACAACACAATTCTATTAGGGTTTGAAATATTAAGCTCCTCCGAGAACCAAGTTGCTATTTCCGCGTCATAAGCTGCGGTTCTAGCATATGCCCTAGCAGCGAAAATTTTTCTAACAGAGGATGAAGTGCCTCCATTATTACACTTGAATTCCTTGAAAAACATTTCGTAATCTGCCGGTTCAACTAGAACCATAACAGAGTCGTGGTTTTTCGCAGCTGCGCGAATCATAGCAGGGCCGCCTATATCTATATTTTCCACGCAATCATGATAGTTGGCCTTCGAACGAGCGGTTTCTTCGAACGGATAAAGATTGCACACGAGAAGATCAATTGGCGGTATTTCATGCCCCTCGGCTGCCTTAATGTGCTCTGGGTCATCCCGCAGAGCCAAAAGACCCCCGTGAATTTTTGGATGGAGAGTTTTCACGCGTCCCCCCATCATTTCAGGAAAGCCCGTATAATCGGAAACATCAATAATTTTTATTCCAGCTTCGCGAAGGGCTCTTGCTGTTCCACCGGTCGACAGAATTTCAACCCCATTTTTTTGCAGCATAGCCCCTAACTCTGCAAGACCTGTTTTATCGGAAACAGATAACAGTGCTCTTTTTACAGGAATAACATCACTCATTTAAAACCCAGTTCGTTAGACAAAAATCACTGTCTTATTACTCGCGCACTATTATTCGTCAACTTTCTATTAATTTCCATTAATCATTTTTTTCCAAATAACGTTTCAGTCGCGCCTCTCTAACGGCAATATAAGTAGTGCTGCCAAAAATCAAGATAGCGCCTGCCCAAGTATAAAGATCGGGAACCTCATCAAAGAAAATAAATCCTAAAAACGTAGCCCAAATCATTTTGCTGAAATCTACCGGCATTACCACCGACGTATCGGCCAACTTTAAGGATTGGTTCATTAAGGTTTGAGCAAAAGTACCAAATGCCGCCAATAAAAACATCCATCCCATTTGCTCCCAACTTGGGAGTTCCCAAAATGGGAATGCTGCCAAAAACACGAGCGGTGAGAGAAAAATAGATGCATAAAAAGAAATTGTTATACTAGAGTCATTGCGCGTCATCACTTTGATGAGCATGAGAGCTACAGACCAAATAGCCGCCGAGACAACAATCAGCATTGGACCAATTCCAAGATCAACCATTCCCGGCCTAAGAATAATCAAAGTACCAATAAAGCCGATAATAATCGCTGTCCACCGACGAATGCGAACCACTTCTCCCAAGAATATCACAGCTAATACCGTTGCAAATAATGGAGCGCTAAACCCCAATGCTGTAACTTGGGCTAACGGGGTTATACTCAATCCATAGAAGAAGCATAACATTGCCCCAGCATTCAAAACTCCTCTTAACGAGTGAAGCTTGATATTCTTCGTTTTAAGAATCGAAAAATTATCTTTTAAAATGAACGGGAAAAGGACAAACAACCCTAAAAATGCTCTAAAAAAAGCAATTTCGAACGGGTGAAGTTGCCCAGACATACTGCGAACTATCGTGTGCATAGCAACAAAAAGAACGGCAGCTAAGGCCATATACGTCACAGCAATTATAGGTGTAGGCAAACTATAAATATACTTAAGAAATTTTTTAGGTAGAGCCACAACACCAGTAATAGGCGCAAGGTCAGCAAGTCTCAAGGCTTATCTGATTAAAAATTCATCCAACTCTGTTTTTGGGGCGTGACGCATGAGGACCCGGCAGTTAACTCTCCACCCAATCTAGACCACTCTTGAAGAACATTTAGGCGCATCAATGCCATAGCCGCATTGCCAACCCCAGATCTAATTTCGCCCGCTTCCTTTTCTCCAAACATAATAAATGTACCGGGTTCTGGAAGGGGTCCATCAACCGAGACAGGTATCAGTCTTCGTTTGATCAAACCACGATATTTGGTTCTCGCCGTCAACTCCTGTCCCATATAACAACCTTTCTCCCAGTTGATACCATTGAGTTCATCAAATCCCGCCTCAAGTAAAATTGTCTTTTGGAATTGCATATCTTGCACTCCATCCGGAACTCCTGATGTAATCCTCAATAATTCATAATCGTTACTATCACACTGTTTCAAGTTCCCAATAGTTGGGAGAGTGTTCTCTGTAAGTATCATTCGGATTCCCATTGCCGCTAGTCGAGGATCAACCATCATTAAACCGTTTGACACTTTTATGGTATGGCCAGAACCTCCAGTTGACCCAATTGCAGAATGAATACTACCACCAAATCCTGCAAAAACATCAAACTGATCACTAACGTCCTCTATATTTATTTTGGATCTAAGTTTATGCATTCGGAGCTTTTTCTCCAATTCGGGCAGCAGTTTCGAGTCACATTCCAGCAAAAACTCGGACTGCCCGTTAGACATAAAAAAATCGCAAAAGAATTTACCTTGGGGTGTTAAAAGCGCCGCATAAATAGAAAACGTTTCTGAAATCGAATGCACATCGTTTGACACTAAACCTTGTAGAAAGTCCGCCCTATCTTCACCAGATACAGCCAGAACCCCTCTGCCATCTAATTTCACAAAATAATTGTCTGTTAACATATCGTTCGAAGCACCTCAGCAAAAAGTAATCAAGCTTTGTTGTCATTATCAAAACCACCTAAATACAGATGAAGTCGATTTTATTTGCTAACCCAAGTAGTAAGAATTTATATGTTCAAAAGTCAAAAGATGCGAGTATTTTAATCATGTGTACTTTTATAATTAATTGGCAACCTGGCGAGAAATGGCCTTTATTATTGGCCGCCAATCGCGATGAACTTATTTCCAGAGCATGGAAAAAGCCCGACCGGCATTGGCCAGACCGACCGGAGGTCATAGCGGGTCACGATGATGCAGCGGGAGGCAGCTGGTTAGGAGTAAATGATCATGGAGTGATCGCGGGTATATTAAACCGAAAAAATTCCTTAGGGCCAATGCCCGGAAAACGAAGCAGAGGGGAACTCGTTCTTGAAGCACTCGACCATGCAGATGCAGTTGAAGCAGCTACAGCAATTACCCATGTCAACGAAAAAGCCTTTAGAAACTTCAATATGTTAATATTAGATAATCGGGATGCTTTTTGGCTCAAAAAAGCTGGCAACGATAGGGTCAAATGCCAACCTTTGCCTACGGGTATTTCTATGTTAGCGGCCCATGAGTTAAACGACATGACATCCCCGAGAATAAACCATCATTTAAATAAATTGCGCTCGATAAAAACACCCAACCCTGAACTCAACGATTGGGCAAACTGGTCAAATGTTCTTGCTAGCCGAACATGCCAGGTTAAAGAGGATCCATTGACGGCAATGAATATTGCCCCAACGTCTGGGTTTGGGACTGTCTCATCATCCTTAATGGCATTACCCAACGATATTAATCAAAAACCTATCTGGTTATTTTGTGAGGGGACACCTGACAAAAATAAGTTTTTACCGATCTATTTTTGATGCTTAAGGTAATTAAGAAAACACTAGTTGAATAATCAGTCTGAACCCGCATTGTTTTAAATTTATCTTGTTGATATACATGGTAAGGAGGATGCGTTGACACGGTATCGCTCTTCATCATGAAATAACTTGTTTAGGCGAGCCAAGCGGTGAGTGTTAGGGACGAGTAATATGGCAGTACGAACCAAATTATACGAAGGTAAAGCAAAGGTCCTATACAAGGGACCTGAGCCCGGCACTTTAGTTCAGTATTTCAAGGATGATGCAACCGCATTCAATAATGAAAAGCACGGAATCATCACTGGCAAAGGCGTTCTTAACAATAGAATAAGTGAATACCTTATGGCTAAAGTTGCTGAGCTTGGAATCCCAACACATTTCATAAAGCGACTGAATATGAGGGAACAGCTGATTAAAGAAGTTGAAATCATTCCGATCGAAGTTGTAGTTCGCAATATAGCTGCCGGTTCTATCTGCAAACGATTTAATTTAGAAGAAGGAGTACCCCTACCCCGCTCATTAGTTGAGTATTATTATAAGTCAGATGAACTCGGGGACCCTTTAATAGCTGAAGAACATATCACAGCATTTGGATGGGCAAGTACCCCGGAACTGGATGAGATTATGGCTATGACACTGAGAGTTAACGATTTTTTATTAGGATTATTAATGGGAATTGGCATTCGCCTGGTAGATTTTAAATTAGAATTTGGACGCCTTTATTTCGAGGAAACAGTCCAAATCATACTAGCGGACGAAATTAGTCCAGATAACTGTCGTCTTTGGGATATTAAAACCAATGAGAAACTTGATAAAGATAGATTTCGTCGCGACCTGGGCGGAGAGAAAGAAGCCTATCAGGAAATTGCACGACGACTGGGGGTTCTACCCGAGTAAAATTCTGGATAAACTCTAGAATTCTATATGCCTTAAATAGTAAAATTTTAGGAGTGGAAAAAACAATGAAAGCACATGTCCATATAACACTCAAGAAAGGCGTTCTAGATCCTCAGGGTAAGGCGATAGAAAATGCCCTAAAAACACTTGGCTTTGAACAAGTCAAGAACGTCAGACAAGGTAAGTTCATTGAGATTGAACTCGACGAAAAAGATATAATGAAAGCGGAAAAGCAAGTCGCAAAAATGAGTGAAAAGCTTTTAGCAAATACAGTGATCGAAAACTATCAGATAGACATTCAAGAGAATAAATAAACAACTAATTTATTTATGATATCGGTGCGCTAGAAGCACCATATCTGCAGCAGTGGGACTACACGCGATTGGTGTGTCATGCATTATAGCCAAACGGGTCAAAGCTATTAGATCTACATCTCGAGCATGGCGAGTATGTGGGTCTGCGAAAAAGATCACAGCGTCCAACTCACCCGTTGCAATCAGCGCTCCTAACTGCTGATCCCCTCCCATCGTACCACGCTGTAATCTATGAATGTTAAGGCTGGGGTACGCCTCCCGTAACAACGTCCCTGTGCCACCTGTGCAAATTAATTTTTCTTTTTCAAGTGAACTTTTATGTCGACCAACCCAAGCCGTTAATTGTGTTTTCCTCTCATTGTGTGCCACGAGTGCGATCCGTCTAGGAGAAGTGGAAATTTGGCGAGCGCGTGCAGTTATAGACATGAGTGAACGCACTTGAGAAATTAACCCACTAGACTCTGCCGGAAAGTCACCCGCCAGTGCCGCGGTGCCAACAGTAAAGGCTATGGCTCCGGCAGCTGCGGCAGCCAGAATGCGTTCCTCACTGTCGATACTACCAGCTATTACAACTGGCTTTTTGGATTTTTCACAAACTGATTTCATTAATGCTGAAGCATCTCCTTTAAATCGGTAAGCCAATAGATCTAAACCGTGGACGCCTTCCAAAGCGGTCAACGATACTGCGCTCTCCGTAATTTGCTCAACAGTCCCCTCTAATACGCTAGGATGACCGACCACCTTTCCCGGAAATGGAAAATATCGTAAGGGATTAGAACCTATAATTTTCAATACTTCTGGTGCGTGCGTACCACCAAGCAGGCAGTCTACGTCGAGTCGCACGGCTGACTCCGCAGACTCGAGCTCCCGATCAGCATCTAAACTTACCACCTCGAGATAAGAAACTCCACCAGCTAATCTTATTTGATCCGCAAGAAGTTTCAACCTATCTAAAGGTAACCCAACATCCTTAAAACCAATATGACGAGCACCACCGGCGAGCGCCTCCGACAACCGCGCCTCTGCATCTTCTATGGTCCTATCATTTTCAGTAAGCATAAAAATAAAATTAAAACTAATTATCCATTCCCTTCATTCAGTTTTCATTGGCTCTTCGGGACCAGTTTACTGGTTCTTTCTACATCAAGGAATGCTTTTAATACAAAAATACATGTGGAATGATTAATATGCAAAAACGCTTCTAGCTTCTATAATTGCCTTAAATATCAGTTTGGATCGATTCGACAAGCAATGTGCAACAATTAAGAAATCACAACCTAAGAAGAAGAATTTAATTTGCAAATATTTCAAATGGTTTAACGTTACTTTAAGCGCATGCTTGCAAAGGTATTCACGCTTGCGTAATTTGTCATTGTAACGAAAATTTCATAACAAAGCGCATCTCATCGAATGAAATCAGCGATTATTATCTTTCCGGGCACCAACCGTGATAGCGACATGGTAATGGCTTTGGAAAAAATTTCTGGGATTTCCCCTAAAAAAGTTTGGTATAATGAGAGTGACCTGCCCGCTGTAGACTTGTTCGTATTGGCGGGGGGGTTTGCTTACGGGGATTATCTGAGAGCCGGAGCAATGGCGGCAAGAGCTCCCGTTATACGCGCCCTTGCAGATCGAGCCGCAAAAGGCGCAGCAGTTCTTGGTGTTTGCAACGGATTCCAAATTCTAACTGAAATCGGTCTTCTTCCAGGTGCTCTAATGAGGAACACCAAACTTAAGTTCATTTGTCAAAACCTAGATGTTCGAGTTGAAGAAACGGATTCTATTTTCACTAAAAAATATCAACCCGGACAAAAACTTTCTTTCCCTGTTGCACATAACGATGGAAACTATTTTGCGGACACGGCAACACTCGATCAATTGGAAGAACAAAACAGAATAGCTTTTCGTTATGTCAACACTGCAGGACAAATAGGGCCCGATGGAAACCCTAATGGGTCAGTTAGAAACATAGCAGGAATACTGAATAAGAAAAAAAATGTATTAGGACTTATGCCTCATCCCGAAAATGCAACCGACCCCGAACTTGGAGGGTCTGATGGATATGGTCTATTTCAAAGCATTGTCGAGCACTTATCATGAGTGACAATAAAGTAGATAGATCAGAAACCCTTGCTTTACAACATGGCCTCTCATCCGAGGAATATCAACTCATCTTGAACATCTTGAATCGCACCCCAAGCCCAACTGAGGTCGGTATTTTTTCTTCGATGTGGTCTGAACATTGTTCATACAAATCGTCTAAAAAATGGTTAAAAACACTTCCAACAAAAGGACCACAAGTCATACAAGGCCCCGGAGAAAACGCTGGAGTTGTCGCAATAGGGTCTGGACTAGCCGCTATTTTCAAAATAGAGAGCCATAATCATCCTAGTTTTATCGAGCCCTATCAAGGAGCCGCAACGGGTGTTGGTGGAATTTTACGCGATGTGTTCACAATGGGAGCAAGACCCATCGCTAACTTAAATGCTCTACGATTTGGATGCCCGGACCATCCAAAAACAAGGCACTTGGTATCTGGGGTAGTAGCGGGAATCGGAGGCTATGGAAATTGTATAGGAGTTCCAACAGTAGCGGGGGAAGTAGATTTTCATTCTTCCTACAATGGTAATAATTTAGTGAACGCCATGACGGTTGGACTAGCCTCAACTGATAAAATCTTTTATTCGGCAGCTGCTGGCAAGGGGAACCCGGTAATATACGTTGGCGCAAAAACAGGACGGGATGGGATTCACGGAGCTACTATGGCTTCGGCGGAATTTAATGAAGACGCCGAAGAGAAGAGACCTACCGTGCAGGTTGGAGATCCATTCACCGAAAAACTTTTATTGGAAGCATGTCTGGAACTTATGGAGGGCGATTCTATTATTGCAATCCAAGATATGGGTGCAGCAGGACTGACGTCATCATCAGTGGAAATGGCCGGAAAAGGTCAACTCGGAATGCGACTGGATTTGGATCTTGTCCCTGTTCGAGAGGCCGAAATGACTGCTTATGAAATTATGTTATCGGAAAGCCAAGAACGTATGCTCATGGTTCTAAAACCAGAAGCGGAAAAACAAGCTCGAAAAATTTTTCATAAATGGGGATTAGACTTTGCGGTTATTGGAGAGCTAACGGATACAAGGCATTTAGAGATTATCAAAGACGGAAAAATAAAAGCTAATATTCCCATTGATCCCATGGTAGAAGAGTCTCCCGAATATGACCGCCCTTGGGAAGCAACGCCGGTCAGTGATCCTATCAACCCTGAAGATTTTGCAACGGATAAACAGATTTTAGAGGTGTTAACAGAATTAGTGACTTGCCCTGACCTGGCGAGCCGTCGATGGATTTGGGAGCAATTTGATCACTTAGTAATGAACAACACTGTTGTTAGACCAGGAGGCGACGCAGCAGTAATTCGAGTTTCGGGAACCAATAAAGCATTAGCCATGACAGTTGATTGCACCCCCAGATACTGTTTAGCGGAGCCTGAAACAGGGGGGGCACAAGCTGTAGCGGAGGCTTGGAGGAATATTATTGCTACTGGAGCAAAACCGCTTGCGATCACTAATAATATGAATTTTGGGAACCCGGAGCGCCCAAAAATAATGGGCCAGTTTGTTGGCTGCATTAAAGGAATGACAAATGCATGCTTAAAACTCGACTTCCCAGTAGTATCTGGAAATGTCTCTCTTTACAATGAAACTGATGGGAAGGCTATTATGCCTACACCAGTGATAGGTGGTATAGGTCTTTTAGAAAATACTTCTAATCATATAACCATAGACCTTAAAGCCGCTGGGGAAACAATAATATCAATTGGAACGCTATCCGGTTGGTTAGGTCAAAGTTTGTATTTGAGAGAGATATTTGGCCAAGAAGCGGGAGCTCCACCGCCTATCGACCTAGATGAAGAAAAAGCAAATGGAGATTTTATTCGCAGAATAATCGAGGAAAAGTATGTAACAGCCTGCCATGATATCTCCGATGGGGGCTTACTGATAGCAATTACTGAAATGGCTTTTTCTTCTTTGAATAAAGGAGAAAAACTAGGGGTCGAGATTATTAACACAGCAAACCTTGATCCCTTTGCATTTTATTTTGGGGAAGAGCAGTCACGGTATATCATCACTACTGTTCATCCTGAAAAATTACTCAAAATGGCTCAGAGAGTAGGTATTTCGGCAAATATAATTGGAAAAACAACAGCAGATGGACAATTATTACTTCCAGATAATTGCTCTGTGCCTCTAGAAGAACTATATAAACAACATGACAAATGGCTTCCCGAATATATGCTCGGCGCCTGACCAGAATAGAGGAGTTGCCGTTATGCCGATGGATGCAGAAGAAATTGAACAGCTAATCAAAGAAGATTTTCCTGACGCGATAGTGTCCATAGAGGACTTGAGAGGTGATGGCGACCACTATGCCGCGACTATAATTTCTGAGGCCTTCGCAGGAAAAACTAGAGTAAAACAACATCAAATGGTATACTCCTCATTAAAAGGGCGGATGGGGAATGAGTTGCATGCTCTCGCCCTGCAAACCTCTGCTCCTAATAAGGCATAATTTTGTAAAAACCTATGGGATATAAACATGCTTGATGACACAACACGAGAACGTATTCAGACTGAAGTAGACGCTAATGATGTCCTTTTGTTTATGAAAGGCACCCCAGTATTTCCTCAATGTGGTTTTTCTGCCGCTGTCATACAAGTTTTAAGTCATTTGCAGGTGAAATTTAGTAGTGTAAACGTTCTAGAGGACCCGGATGTTCGCGATGGAATTAAACAATATTCAGACTGGCCAACCATTCCACAACTATATGTTAAAGGCGAGTTTGTTGGCGGTTGCGATATAATAAGGGAAATGTATGAAACAGGGGAATTGAAAACTTTTCTAGAAGAGAAAGGTTTGCATTCTGAGCCTGCTGCATGACTAATTGAGCGCTACTACTCCAGGAAATATAATATTGTAATACCTATTTTAATGGATGACACAACAGCTATCATCTGTACTTCTAAAAGTGTTGGCAATGGCAGATGAACCACGACCACTGATGCGCCGATTTTTGCATCCATCAGCCCAGACGCTTTTTTTAATATCGATAATAACTATTGCTGCCTCCATCTATTTTGGTTTTCCCCATAGACATTTTTTAATTGAAGGCTCTATAGGCGAAGCTCAAATAGTAAGAGAAGGCAAAAAATTAGAGGATTACGCTGAATATTTTGCTAAGCTTGTCTACCCAGATCGCGGTCAAAAAGAAGCGATAATTTTATCTGACAGGCGAGATTTAGAGGTTGGGAAAAAAATACCGGTCTTTTTCCAGCGAGGCGATACCAACAAGATGCTAGTTATTGAGGTTTTTGCACCGTGGACTAGGTCTATATGGCTATTGACAGTAGGCTTGGCCGCTCTCGGACTGGGTTTTAGAGAACGTGAGAAAAATCAGAAAAACAAGGACAAGCACGAAAGCTGAAAAGCCCCTAGTTTAGAGGAAAAAATATTTCAAAAAGAGAGGCTTTTTTTGTTCTAATTTTTTGAATAAAATTCAATAACGAAGTTAGGTTCCATTTTGACAGGGTATGGTATGTCTTCCAGTTTTGGCTGTCGCAAAAACGTACCGGTCATCTTTGCTGCATCCACCTCTACATAGTCGGGGATATCGCGTTCATTCGATGCTACTGCTTCCAATACCATAGGTATCTCTCTCGACTTCTCCCGAACCTCAATAACGTCCCCCTCCTTGCACATAAATGAGGGAATGGTAACGCGACGACCGTTAACACTGACGTGTCCGTGGCTAACAAACTGCCGAGCACCAAAAACAGTCGGCACGAACTTCATCCGATAAATAACAGCGTCTAGTCGACACTCAAGGATGCCAACGAGATTTTCTCCTGTATCGCCTCGTCGCCGAACCGCTTCCTGATAATATTTACGAAACTGCTTTTCTCCAATATTCCCATAATAACCTTTCAATTTCTGTTTAGCCATCAACTGCACACCAAAGTCAGAGGGCTTACGTCTCCTCTGCCCATGTTGTCCGGGGCCATATTCTCTTTTATTGAATGGTGATTTAGGGCGTCCCCACAGGTTCACTCCAAGTCGACGGTCTATTTTATGCTTAGCACTAATTCGATTGCTCATTGTGAGCTCCTTTTTTAGCATATTTTTTGTCCCGGTAGGGCGAGTGCCGGTGAAGCAATCCAACCGTTGCTTCACACTTTCCCAGGAATTGAGTGCAGCACTATATGCAGCTTTTATCAAATGTCAATATTTCCTTGAAACATGCTTTGCCTCGAGCAAAGGCATTGAAAATTTTACCATAAAGAGTTAGAGATCGAACACGAGTTTTTCATACGATAATGATCCTTTAGGTTTAATAACTCACCTAAAAAGAGGCAATAAAATGGAATGGGTATCTGATCCTGCGATTTGGGCGAGCTTACTTACACTCACGATGTTGGAAATTGTACTTGGCATCGATAATGTAATTTTCGTATCAATTGTAGCCAACAAATTACCCGAATCTCAGCGAGGGAAAGCTCGTAAAATTGGGTTAAGCTTAGCGTTGGCTCTCAGGCTAGTATTACTATCTATGTTGGCTTGGTTAATAGGATTGACAGAACCTCTATTCACGATTTTTGAACAAGACGTTTCCTGGAGGGATTTAATTCTTTTTTCTGGAGGAGTATTTCTCGTTTATAAAGGAATAGTGGAAATACGGGAAGCTGTGGAACCAGAGAACGAAAAAAACAAATCGGTGAAACCCGCAAGCTTTGGTTTAGTAATAGGACAGATTATAGTCCTTGATCTAGTATTTTCAATCGACTCCGTAGTTACAGCGATTGGAATGGCAGAGCATTTATGGATTATGATCACCGCGGTGATCATTGCAATGGCAGTTATGTTGTCCTCGGCTAAAGCAATAAGCGATTTTATCGGCAAGCACCCAACATCCAAAATGCTGGCGCTATCATTTTTAGTGCTAGTTGGAGTAGCCCTAGTTGCTGACGGACTTCACTATCATATTCCACGAAATTACCTTTACATGGCCTTTGCTTTTTCAATTATCGTAGAGATGTTAAACCTCTGGGAAAAAAGCAACAGGGCCAAATCCTTATCAGAAGATTGATAAAAATCAATCCACATGCCGCTTATGCATCTTCTAATTCTTTGGATTGGTTAGTGCCGTGAGAATACCGTGCAGCGTCCTTACTTCTTGTTGAGTAAGTCCTGTTCGATTGAACATTGAACGTAAATTTTTTTTTATTGTTGGCGCAAGGTGCTCCGGATACAAGAATCCAGATTTTTCGAGTTCGCTTTCTAATCGCTCATAAAAATATTCACGTTCAGAAACTTTAGCCGCCATTGTTCTCCCTGTCTCCTGACCCACTGTTTTAGATTTTATGTTACTTTGAAACCATTCATATCCCATAAGCAAAACAGCTTGAGCGAGATTTAATGATGAAAATTTTGGATTTAGCGGAACATTGATTACAGCATCTGCCAACACAATATCATCGTTCACCAAACCTGACCTTTCCGGGCCAAATAAAATTCCAGACTTTCCTCCATGTGCATTATGAGAGGTCAACCAATCCGCTGCTTTTTTGGGGGTCAAAACTGTCTTTGATAAATCACGCATCCGTGCCGTTGTGGCGAGGACCAGATTCAAGTCACTCACCGCATCCAACGTATTATCAAACACTTTTGTGTTATTTAATACTTCAGTGGCCCCTGACGCCATTTTTACAGCAGAAGCATTAGGCCACCCATCTCTCGGTCGCACAAGCCTCAGGTCTTTCAAACCGCAATTAAGCATCGCACGGGCGGCGGAACCAATATTATTTCCTAGTTGTGGGTCTATCAAAATTATAGCCGGGCCAATTTCTTCACTCTTTATGTCATCGAACCTGGACACCACCTTAACCATTATATTGTCCAATCCTGGTTACGATAGCCATCATCCTACTTACTAACCTCAATAGGGCTTGAGTGATTTTCGTAACGACGGGTGTACCGTTAGTTATGTCTCCATTTGGTTCCACCAGGACCATCCTCCAGAGTTATGCCATTGGATTGGAGTTCATTCCTAATTCGATCCGCCTCTTTGAAATCTTTATTAAGCCTAGCTTCTTCACGGTCCGCTATAGACTTTTCTATTCGCTCATTCGACCAGTTTGAATTAATGGACACACTTTCTTTAAACCATTTGTCAGGTTCCTGCTGCAAGAAACCCAAAAAACGGGCAGACGAAACTAGCTCACTTTTGAGCTTCGAGATTTCATCGGCACTGCGAACTTTGTTTAAATTTCTAGCTATTTCATGCAGCTTAGATAGCGCTAATGGAGTATTGAGATCATCAGCTAAAGCATCCAAGATTTGGGTTGAGGGACTAATATTTTCCCAACTAGATTGCTCAGTACTTCGCAAAGATTGATATAAGCGGTCCAAAGCAGTACGGGCATCCGACAAGCCCCTTTTTGAGTAATCCAAAGGAGCTCTATAATGTCCCGCCAAAAGTGCATACCGTATTACTTCCCCAGGCCATTCAGATAATAGATCATTAACTGTATAAAAATTACCAAGGGATTTCGACATTTTCTCCCCGTTTACAGAAACATATCCATTATGCATCCAGACATTAGCCATGCTTGACGTTCCAAAACAGCAGCGGGTCTGAGCTATTTCGTTTTCATGATGTGGAAAAACTAAATCAATCCCACCTGCATGAATATCGAAAGTTTCTCCCAAGTACATATGACTCATCGCAGAACACTCTATATGCCAGCCCGGTCTTCCATACCCCCAAGGACTTTCCCAACCTGGCGCTTCACTCCCGGAGGGTTTCCAAAGGACAAAATCTGCGGCATCGCGTTTGTATGGAGCGACCTCAACCCTAGCTCCATCAATTTGTTGTTCCCTGTTACGTCCAGATAACTCTCCGTAATCGGCCATTGAAGGTACGCTGAAAAGTACATGTCCTTCGGCAGCATAGGCATGTCCTTTTTCTATAAGTATCCCTATCATCTCAATCATTGACGGAATGTGTTCGGTTGCTCGAGGCTCATAATCGGGAGAAAGGGCTCCAACTGCTCGCATATCCTCCTGAAATACTTGGCTAGTTTCGTCCGTGATGTCTCTAATTGATCGCCCTGATTCCAATGCTCTGGTATTTATCTTGTCATCAACGTCGGTAATGTTTCTAACATATGTCACTGTGGGATAGATATGCTTCAGAAGTCGGTATAGAACATCAAACACAACGACGGGACGGGCATTACCTATATGAGCATAATCGTAAACTGTCGGACCGCAGACATAAAGTCTCACATTACCTGGGTTTAATGGGACAAAAGGGACCTTTTGTCGTTTAAGTGTGTCATAAAAGACTAACTTAGACATTACAGCCTCATTTAAATCTATCGTAACAATTATTCAACGTCCCTGCTTCGGTCTATATGCTGTCTCGAAAGCATTTGTGATAGGGTATCGTCTGTCTCGACCAAAAGCCTTATGACCAATTTTAACACCGGGGGGCGCCTGTCGTCTTTTATACTCTGAACGATCAAGCATTTTCCATATCCTCATCACCGTATCAAACTGGTAACCCCTTTCGGCAATTTCTTCTACTGTGGCTTCTTCGTCTATCAAACCTCTCAAAATTGCATCAAGAGCCTCGTAAGGAGGCAGTGTATCTTGGTCAACCTGATCTGGCTTAAGCTCGGCTGAGGGGGGTTTGGTGATGATTCGATATGGCATTACCGATCCAGAAGGACCTAAAGCACCCTCCGGTTTATTTTTATTTCGCCATTGTGAAAGCTCAAAAACCGTCATCTTATAAACATCTTTCAAAACAGAATATCCCCCACACATATCTCCATAAAGTGTTGCATACCCCACCGACATTTCCGACTTATTCCCTGTAGAAAGGACCATGGAACCCATCTTGTTCGAAAGAGCCATTAAAGTAAGCCCTCGCGAGCGCGATTGAATATTTTCCTCAGTAATTCCGCTTTCTAAACCTTTAAACTGCTGCTCTAACATTTTATCAAAAGCTTCCATTGCTGGTGCTATAGAGACTGTATCTAACTTTACACCAAGCATCTCAGATGCCGACGCGGCATCATCTAGGCTTTCTTGACTTGTGTAAGGAGACGGCATCATTACACAATGGACACGCTCTGCTCCCAGAGCATCAACAGCAACGGCAGCACTTATCGCGGAGTCTATTCCACCAGACATTCCAAGAATTACACCAGGAAACCCATTTTTATTTACATAATCCCTTAAGCCAACGGTCATAGCTTGATATGTCGCCGCAAGATCTTTCTCAATATTACACGTTTTACCAAGCTGGCAGTTCCAAGTATTACCAGAACGACGCCAATGTGTTATCGCCAGATCCTCTCGCCAGGCCGGTAACTGCCATGCTAAATTTCTATCTGGGTTCATAACAAAAGAGCCGCCGTCAAATACAAGTTCGTCTTGACCACCAATTTGATTGAGATAAACAAGCGGCAACCCTGATTCGACAACTCTAGCGACAGCATGGTGAATACGCATATCGGATTTCCCCGTTTCAAAAGGAGATCCGTTAGGAACCAGAAGGATTTCGCCTCCAGTTTCGGCTATACACTCGACAACATCAGGAGTCCAGATGTCCTCACAGATCGGGACACCGATGCGTACATCCCGAAAATTAATTGGTCCGGGTAGCGGACCGGGGTCAAATATACGTTTTTCATCAAAGACCCCATAATTAGGCAAGTCATATTTATGTCGTGCAGCAATGATCTGGCCTTGATCTAATAATACCTGAGAATTATGAAGACGATCCTCTTCAACCCATGGAGCACCTACTAGGAGAGCCGGCCCTCCATCCCCCGTCTCTTGCGCTAAAGCTTCTATGGCCGCAGTAATTTCCGATATAAATAATGGTTTCCGAACAAGATCTTCTGGCGGATAACCACAACTATATAATTCGGACGTAACGACTAAATCCGCGCCAGCTTTTGCAGCTCTAGCTCGAACTTCACGTAATCTATTGAGATTAAAATCTATTTTCCCAACAATCGGATTAAGCTGCGCTAGTGCAATAGTGAGTCTATCAGTCATCAAAGTTGATCTCGCTAGTTTTTCAAAAAAGAAACTAAAATTTCTATCATATTCGTTTTCAAAAACCTTATACACAGGCCATTTAATATTATAGAGGATCCACCCATAGGAAAAGGTTGTTTGACGTAATTATTTGATAAAAGACCCTTTAACATGAAAGTGTATTAGATGTCTCATAATTGAGATATGTTTTATCAAATCAGGACCATTCAAAGTATTAATTTTATTTAGAAAGGAACTATTAATATGTCATATGGTTATGTTATTGCGCATGTCGAAGTGACCGATGAGGCAGCATTTGAGAAATATAGGTTGCAAGTTCCGTCTGTGACCGAAAGTTTTGGCGGGCAGTATTTAGCAAGAGGAGGCAAACAGGAGCCTCTGGAGGGAGATATTCTATTGGGAAATCGAACAGTCATAATAAGGTTTGATAGTTACGAAAAAGCGATTGAATGGTACCACTCCAACGAATATACGCAACTTATCAAATTAAGGCAGGCAGGTTCGAATGGTTCGTTGATGGTTGTTGAAGGTGTAGTTTGAACAAGTAGCACACCGTCGCCAAATTAATGTTATAACCTGAAACGTCTAGTCTTGTTGATGTATTAAAAACCCGATATCCCATCATTTAAAAACTAACACCACCTTTATAGGCTCCAGGATATAAATTATGGCTGTAATTGAATATTTTTACGCAACACACTCAGTTTATGCTTATTTAGGATCATCAACCTTTAGTAAAATTATCTCCGGCACCGACCATATAATTATTCATAAACCCTATAATTTGCCTGAAGCTATTACAGGGATAGGCTCAACAAAAATAGGCGATCGTACTGAAGCACATCTAGATTATTTTTTCCGAAGAGAAATAGAGCGCTGGTCTGAATATAGAGAAGTTCCAATAAAAACATTCTTACCCACACACCATTTCAACTCTCTCGTTCCATCGAGTACAATGATAATAGCTGGGATTAAACTTGGCCTTGAAATTGATGCACTAGCACATGCTATGATGAAATTTCATTGGCTCTATGATGCTGATCTAGCAGATAAAAAAACACTTACGACAATAGCAAATTCCATAGATATCGATCCCATGCCTTTGTTAGCTTTAAGTGAAACCGAGGATATCTTGCAAACTTTCAAGGCGAATACGGTTGAGGCGATAGAACGTTCCATATTTGGCTCCCCTACATATATCGTTGATGGAGATATGTTTTACGGCCAAGATAGACTGGAATTAATAGAAAGGGCACTCAACAAGCCATTTCAATATGATACAAAAAAATAGGAACATTACTTGATTGATATACCCACTAAAAACGACGTTGTCATAATAGGAGCAGGCCCTGTTGGTTTGATGACAGCAAATTTATTAGGTCTCTACGGTTTAAAGGTATTATTAATAGAAAGAAATAACCAACCGTATAATTTACCTAGAGCTATCACTTTAGATGACGAGGGCTGCCGGACACTGCAAGCTGTTGGACTAAGCGACGTATATCTCCCAGACGCTTTACCCAGTCGCGGTTCTCGATATTACGGTGAAAATGGAGAACCATTTGCAGAAGTTGGTCCCGGCCCAATAGAGTTTGGTTTTCCAAGACGTACTCAAATATTTCAACCCGAATTTGAAAAAATCCTCCTTGATGGGCTTAGTCGGTTTGATAATGTGAAAATTGGATACGGCTTCGAATTAATATCTTTTAAACAAGATATAAACAAAGTCGACCTGACAATTTTAGGACCCAACAAGAGACCATTTACGGTAATTGCTAGCTATCTTATTGGATCGGATGGGGCAAGAAGCACTGTTCGAAAAATACTTGGCATAAAAATGGTAGGTGATAGCTATCCCGAGGATTGGTTAATTATTGATACTATAAATGACCCAGATACCGAGCCCGTATCTAAGTTTTTTTGCAGTAGCAAGCAGCCCTACGTAAGCATCCCAGCACCAAATGGAGGCCGAAGATATGAGTTCCGAGCTTTAAAACAAGAAACCAGCACTGATTTACTGCATATCCCAAACATACAAGCTCGTTTGAAACCAATACGGGACATTGCGCCAGACGATATCATAAGAGTAGCCATATATACCTTTGAGGCAAAGATTGCCGATGCCTGGCAAGCGAACCGTGCATTCCTTTTAGGTGACGCAGCCCATGTAACGCCACCGTTCGCTGGACAAGGTATGAATGCAGGTTTGAGAGATGCACACAATTTATCGTGGAAGCTATTTCTGGTCTGCAAAGGTAAAAGTAGCCCGTCTATACTGCAGAGCTACGAAACAGAAAGAAGAGGGCCATGTTGGGCAATGATCCAACTAGCAGTTGCCATGGGAGATATCGTAATGCCACAGGATCATTCAGATATCACTTTCAGAACTAGCCTTGTGAAATGGATGGACCGGTTTCCCGCTGCAAGGGAGTTTATTACTCACATGAAATTCAAGCCCCCACCACGATATACCGATGGGATATTCGTTAATTTGGATAATCAAGAGTTCACAGGATCTTTAGTAGGACAAATGCTACCTCAGATCCCGGTAAAATATTTGAATGGGACACATGTAAAGCTAGATGAAATACTCGGACATGGGTTTACGCTTATTGTCCAAGACGAGAGTATACTTGAATTCCTACAACAAATTAAACACCAATTATGGCCTGAACTATCTTGCAAGATAGTTGCTATTGGCGAAAGGTTAACCGCCACAGCAGATAACGTAATACGCTTACAGTCAAAATTGGACCCCACTGTGAAACAACTACGGTCACATAGGGACCAAGTTATTTTAATACGACCTGATAGGTATGTCGCTGCAAGTTTTGACCAATACAATTATAAACAAGTCATAACAAAGTTTAGCAGCCTTCTAAGTTGATTACGTGATCAAGGCCACATTCTACTTTTTCATGGAAAAATTTTTACATTGAACTCCACCACAGCTGTTGCCTCCATTTAAAAGCAATAACACAGCTAATAATAAGACCTCCAACTCCATAGAGAGTTACTGTATTTGAATAACCAAACCATTCTATAAGCAGCCCTGAACCAATCAATCCAACTGGCAAACCATAAACAGCAAGCATTCTAACGCCCATTACTAAACCCCGAAATTTTTCATCCGCTATATTCAACAAAGTCACGGCCATAGATATCATGGCAAGACTTTGGACGAAACCTGCAGTAGCCAATATTACTTGACCGGAAAACTTTGCATCAATCTGTCCTAAAAACAATATTACAATATGCATAAGAAAAATATTACAAACCATAAAACGAGCAGGATAGGATCGAATTGGCAGCAAGGCCATCATGATTGAACCCAAAAGAGCTCCTGTAGCATAAGAAGCGACTAAGTGACTTAAACCATTCTCATCAATATGATAAATTTCCTTAGCTACGAAAGGTAAGATCCCGTGGCTAACTGGAAAGACCGTTAAATTAACCAGAAAAGCAAACCACATAGCCGCTAAAAGGGTGGGGGTTTTCCAAACATATTGAAGACCGTCTTTTAGATCCGTAAGGGGTGATCGATTAATGGTATTATTGTTAAGACCTGTTTGCGTCTTCACGGACAATACACCAAACGTCAACAGGAGACTGATAGCATAGAATAACGTTACTGCTACATAGGCATAGCCGATTCCTAGTGTTGATAATAAGCCCGCACCCAGCAACGCTCCAGCGATCCTGGCCGAGTCCATTGTTGTCCTTGAGACGCCCATTGCCTTCATTAGAACATTCCCAAGCATAGTATCACCGATCAATCCGTTACGCATCACAAGGTCTGAAGGACGAACAAGGCCAATCAAGAGACTTATCGCAAGAATTACAGAAGCATTCAGATTATCTGTTAAAGCGAGCGACATGGTAATAATAGAGGTTGTAAGATAAGATCCACGCAACAAACAAAGCATGGTGCGCCTCCCCCACCGATCGCCTAAAACCCCTAGATACGGGGCGATGAGTGTCCCTAGCCATTGCATAGAGGCAAAGATGGTTAATACTAGAACAGAATCTGTTATGGTGAGAACATACCAACCAAGGATTATAGTTTCCATTTCAAAAGCCCATGACGCCATTAAGTCAGCTGGCCATTGAAATCTAAAACTCCTAACCGAAAACGGTTCAAACATCGATAGTTTTAACCGATTAAGCACGCCAGTTAAAACGCCCTGTTACAAGAACGTTAGATTGACCACGCTTCGGTCAGAGTATGATAGGTCATTGATGGCAAATATCATTAAACTTCAATTCTAAAAATAAATTTGCAATAACTATCGAAGAGTTTAACTACTGATGTATTATTTTGATACACTTTACTTACTTTAACCTAAACCAACTTATAGGAGATTCAGCAATCAACATACATTTTTTTGACTTAGAAGGTTTAGATGGAAAACGCTTTAGCCCTTTTGGATGGCGCGTGAGAATGGCTCTAGCCCATAAGGGGCTTGAGTCTTCCTCTATTGTAGAAGGCGTAGGTTTTTCGGAAAAACATAAGCTAGCATTTTCTAACCAGGAACTGGTACCTGTAATCAAAGATGATGATATGATTATCTCTGATAGTTGGGATATTGCTGTCTACATAGAAAAGTCTTACGAAAGTTCGACTTCACTTTTTGGCGCAAACAACGATTTCAATCAGGTGAAATTCATATCAAGCTGGGTAGATAGCCAATTGCATCCATTAATTGCGAGATGCGTTGTTCGAGATATATTGGATGTCATAAGTCCGTCTGAACACGAATATTTTCGAAAATCCCGGGAAAAAAGATTTGGCAGAAGTCTTGAGGACGTGGTTGCTGACCGCAAGGATACAAGAATACTTCTCAAACAAACACTTTATCCAATAAGAAAAGCACTCGAGATCGGGCCATTTTTAGGTGGAGATAACCCAAACTTTTCAGACTATGCCATATTTGGTGCATTTATGTGGGCAAGAGTGACGAGTTCATTCCAATTGCTGGAATCGTCTGATCCAATATATAATTGGCGTGAGCGTATGCTTTCATTGTATGATGGGTTAGCAAAAAAGGCGCCTTCGGTCGATATTTAAAGGATTTATAAAATGCGAATTAGGGACTTACCAGTTGAAGAAATGACGCCCGAACAAAGATCTATCAGAGAAGATATTGTAGCTGGCCCAAGGGGAAAGTTGCAAGGGCCATTAAAGGTCTGGTTAACCAGTCCAGACCTGGCTGATAAAGCACAAAAGCTTGGGCAGTTTTGCCGATATGAAAGTTCTTTACCTCCCCATTTGAGTGAACTGGCTATACTCGTGACAGGGCGGTTTTGGGGGGCCGAGTATGAGTGGTATGCCCATAAGAAAATTGGATTAGATGCGGGTTTAGATCCAAAAATTGTCGAGGCTATAAGACAAAGACGCGTACCTAATTTTAGTTCCAGTGCTGAGAAAATTGTGTATGAATTCGCCACCCAATTACATAATGATCATCGTGTGGGAGATACGACCTACTCCGCGGCCGTGAAAGAATTTGGGGAAATTGGTACAGTGGATCTAGTCGGTATTCTGGGCTATTACACTCTAATTTCTATGACATTAAACACCTTTCAAGTCTCGTTACCTGAGGGAGTCAAAGAAGAGCTCGATTGAAAAATAGCTATCACTAAATGGAGTATTTAGCGCTAAACTCTTAAATAGCGACAGATGGGATACAGTTACTCTTGATGTTACAGGGGTTTCTAATTTTTTCTAAACACAATAGTTGTTGCCACCATACCAAGTATAAACAACATTAATAATGCGATGTACCCATCCTGAAATGCTGCTTCTTGGGCTTTCAATAGAAGGAGGTTTTTAAGATAAGCTTTGGAAACAATGACCCCTTCCAAGTTAGTCAAACCAGAATCCATAAGACGGTCCGACATACTCGATAGAAACTCTTGGGCAGTTGAATTATTAAATGTTTGAGTTTCTAAAAGACTGCTCCCGTATTTTATCATCTTACTATCGATTATAATGGCAAGTGTATTGATACCTATGGAAGCGCCAATAAACCTTATGAAATTCATAGTGCCTGCAGCAAAGGGGACTAAGTCATTCGGCACTGAGCTCATTGCACTAAGATTTAACGATGGGATTACTAATCCAAGACCAATACGGCCTAGAGCTATTAAGAGGGCCATCATCCAGAAGTTGGTTAGTATGCCGGTTCCGCCAAGCAACCAACAGGAGATCGCAAATATCGCCAGACCACCAGTCATTGTGTAAGATGGATGGACGATTGTTGAAAGTCTGCCCGCAAAAGGGAAAACCAGTAAAGAAACTAATCCTCCTGGTAGCAACATCAACCCCGCCTCGAGTGCGGTTACACCCTGAACTGTCTGAACCATTACAGGAATTATATATAGGGAGCCAAACATTCCTGCGCCAAAGATGAATGCTACTAAAGCTGATGCGATGTAGGCTTTATATCTAAAAAGCCTCAGTTGAAGGAGAGAGTCTCTTCCTCTTTTTTCTCTTATCAAAAATAGAACAAACAAAATCACTGACGTAAAAAGCATAAAAAATACTGGATCAGTGTCCCATCCATCACGCTGACCATAGCTTATTCCATTCAAAAAGAGCATAAAAGCCCCTATAATCATGATAAAACTACCTATGTTCAAGGGGCTTCGACCTGTTTTTGCCGTTCGCCCGGGTACAAATATCCAGGCCATAATGGCGCCAACCATTAACATAGGCACAGCCGCCACAAAAACAAAACGCCATTGAGCAAAATCGACTATAAACCCGCCAAGTACAGGACCAATCGTTGGACCAAAAACGGCCGTCAAGCCAAACCAACCCATCGCCTGTCCTCTGCGTTCGGGCGGGTACGCTAGAAATACAGTGGTCAGCGATAATGGTTGTACAATGCCAGCGCAGAGTCCCTGGGCTACTCTAGCCAGCACTACCCCCTCAAAAGTTGGTGCATATTGTCCAATTAAACCAGCAAAGGAAAAAACTGTAAGAGCAGTTATAAAAATATTACGGGGACCAAAGTTCGTTATCAACCAGCCATTCAAAAGTAACCCCGCAGTCATCGCCGAGTAAAACCCGGTCGACACCCAATGCGCCTGATCTTGTCCAATACCAAATGCTCCCATTATATTTGGAATTGCGACATTAGCCATAGTCGAAGACATAATCATAGCAACGGTAGCTATCATACAGGTAATCAGTACACCGAGTTGGTTAATCGGCTGACTCATGGATTAATCACGATCTTTTAAATATTGGATTTAACCAAGTTATTATTCTTTTGGATCAATGAAGACCTCAACCATCATGCCCGGTTTTAGGGCTTCTTGTTCCTGCTCCACGTCAATACGCACCCGAATTCGCTGCGTGATTTTTGTAAAAGTACCTGCTTCATTTAATTTTGGTAGCAACGCAAACTGGCTCGTAGCAGCATTGCCAATTAGCATAACCTTACCCATAAACTTTCTATCAGGAAAGGCGTCAACTTCGATCCGAACCTGTCCGCCGGCAGCTATTCGGTTAATTTCAGTTTCCCGTATATTCGTCTCTATCCAAATCTTATTCGGGTCATGCATGACCAATAAACGTTGACCTTTGGAGACAAATTCACCCTTTTTAATCAATCGGCGGCCAACAACTCCGTCTATATCGGCTTTAATAATAAAATTATTGAGCTCCGCTTCCTGAATTGCAATCTCGGCATCAATTTCAGTTAATTGGGCTCGCAGTTTACCAAGTTCTGCAACCTTAACTATTAATTCTGATTGATCTGCAATAGCCTCTTTAAGTGATGATTCCGCCGTTTTGATAATTGCGTTTGACTTTACAAGTTGTTGCTGTGCTTTAAAAAAGTCAGCCTGAGAACGATCAAACCTAGATCTAGATACCGCACCCTTTTTTATAAGCTTTTGAATGCGTTTCATTTCTTTTTGTAAAAAAGAGAATTCATGGATAAATATTTCTTTACTAACTCTAGCCTCAGCTAATCTAGATCTTGCTCCCTCTATTCGCGAGTCGAGCTGCGTTTTTACCATTATATGCTCTGCTTCGCTGCGTTCTAACTCAGCGAGTTGAGTCTGCCTCTGAGCTTTCTTTTTCGCCAATTTCAGTTGCATTACTCGATCATCTATTTTAGCTAGAAGTTGACCTGCCGAAATCCGAGCTCCTTCATCGAAGAATACCCCGGTTACAACCCCACTTGCTTGACTACTTATTGGCACGAGATCTGCCATAACCCTAGCATCTGTCTCATGCACATATAAAAAAGCATTCCGTCCCCAGTTTACTGCCCAGAAGATCATGGCACAGACCAATAATCCCAATAGAATAATTCTTATGATGGCAAAGAAGTTGCGACCTTTGACCGCATCTTTCTCTTTTTCATCATTATTATCTGGCAATGCATGGTTCATAATAGGTCCCACCGTCACAGCGGCTTTTGCAAGAATGATGGATATCAAAAACTAAAATACGTTTCAGAAAGACGAGTCTTATATCACTCTGTGTAAAACTGAGTTGTTTGGACAAGCCGTACTTTAAGAAATAAACATATCTCAGAATATGTATAATAAAAAAATTTTTCTAAATTAACTGAAATCAAATACTGCATTTTTCTTATTCACTACATTTCAAAATCCAAATGCTTTCCATAGTCATTACAATAGTTTCATTTTGGTTGAAAGTATCAAATTTACACAAAGCATTACCAAACTTGGGTCTAGATGCCGACGGCTTTAAAGACAAAACATGCATCGTCGCTTTAATAGTATCATTCGGCCTGACGGGGTCCAGCCATCGAAGTTTATTTATTCCATTCCCCCCAGAGCTTGTCGTTTGAAACCCGTTAGATTGCTGAATCAGTCGAAAGGTTATAGCCGCCGTCATAAACCCACTAGCAATTAACCCACCGAAAATAGACTCTTCAGCGTCAGGTTTACTTACGTGAAACGGTTGTGGATCATAGCGCCACCCATAATCAATGATTTCTGCCTCAGTTATTGTTTTGGATAGACTTTCAAAAGTATCACCTACAGACAAATCGTCAAAAAAAATTGGTTTGTGCATCAGTATACACTCCTGTTAATCGCGCGAAAGCTCTCAGTCAATGGGCAGGTGTGATGACGCAAATAAAGCCATCTAAGATGATTTAAATAGAGAGTTGGCGTCCAAGGAAACTTTCTTTTTGGCTACTATCATATCCCTTACCCGCAGAATCTCCTTTTCCATCCTCTCTATATAGAGCTCCAAGTCCTCTATATTCCAGTGGGTCAAATCCTTCAATTTAACCGGCTGGGTCTTTGGCTCTAAGTCATCTAAGTCCATGAATAGTGGCCTCCAAATTATTGCCTGCATAAAATAAATGATAACTCTGTTATTCTTATTTGATCCTCAACGTCTTTTAGATATATAAATACGCTCCATCTAAAATGCCAATAGTTTACGATGAAATTTGTTTCTTTCTGAATTAAGATGAAAAAAGTTCAACAGGAGATATGATGACACAGCCATTGATGCCCAAAGCAACCGCTGTTTGGTTAATTGAAAATACAGCTCTTTCTTTCGAGCAAGTTGCTGATTTTTGCCAATTACACTCGCTCGAAGTTCAGGCTATTGCCGACGGTGAAGTGAGCATAGGCATGCAGGGCTTTGACCCGATAGCAAATGGCCAGTTAACCAGAGAAGAGATCGACAGGTGCTCTCAAGATCCTAATTCGAGGTTGGAAATGCAGAAAAGTGAACTGCCCAAACCCACCGTAAAAAGTAAAGGTCCAAAGTATGTGCCTATATCGAAACGTGGCGACAAGCCCGATGCGATTGCGTGGCTGGTAAAACACCATCCAGAATTGAAAGATTCCCAAATAAATCGGCTCGTTGGCACAACTAAAGAAACCATAAAGAAAGTAAGAGATAGAACACACTGGAACTCTCAACAAATAACGGCACGTCACCCCGTTTTACTTGGACTTTGCCAACAGCAAGATCTTGACAAAGCTATAGTAAAAGCTGGGGGGCAATTAGAGTCAGCCGAGACGCAAATCGAATCAATATCGGAAATTCCATAGAGACAACCTTTAAAAATAAACTGATAACTTGAGACGTTCTACGGATAGGTTTTTCGTTGTTCACGAGGAGTGAGTTCGAAGTATTCTTTGTAACATTTAGAAAAATGACTAGCAGATACAAATCCGCAGGCCAACGCGACTGTCAGAATAGACATGCTCGTCTGTTCCAATAACTGGTTGGCTCTTTTCAATCTAAGATTAAGGTAATAACGAGTAGGCGTCATATTCAGATGCCTTCGAAATAACCTCTCCAATTGTCTGGAAGAGATTCCCGCCCTCAACGCGAGCTCCGACTGACTGATTGGTTCTTCCAAATTATTTTCCATATCCCCAATAGCTAATAATAATTTGGGGTGAGTGAGGCCAACTCTCGCATTTAAGTCACTTCTTTGTGGGTCGTTTGGTCCTCTTATTCTATCATAGATAAATTGTTCAGAAATATTCGAAACGATCTCTTCTCCAAGCTGTTTTCCAATGAGAAAGAGCATCATGTCGAGCCCAGCCGTACCACCTGAACATGTTATTCTGTTCTTATCAAACTCGTAAATATCAGCAGAAACCTCAATTTCAGGAAATGATTCTCTAAATGCTCCTAAATTCTCCCAATGAATAGTACACCGATGTTCATTCAACAATCCCGCTTTAGCAAGAAGATAAGATCCGGTGCAAAGAGCACCAATAATCGCACCCGTCCTTGAAATCTTCCTCAAAAAAGAAAAAACACGCTCATTCTCATGCAAATGCACATTTACGCCAGAGACCAAAAATACTGTTTTTACATTTTTCGCAGTTTCAATTGATTTATTAACTACAATTTCCGTTCCATTGCTTGCTGTAACAGTATTTCCATCTATACTAATAAGCTCCCATTCATATATTTGTTTCCCCCTGACTCTATTAGCCAACCGAAGAGGTTCAATGGCTGACGAAAAAGCCATCATTGAAAATTCATCAATCAATAAAAAATCTATCTTAAGAGGTATTTCGTTGGGGTCACTGAACACCTCACCTACTCCTATTTGATTGACCACAAGAATATACGCTAATACAACCGTTTCGATTTTAAAGCATCAAAAAAATGTTTTTATAAGATGATAAGTTCTGAACTAAAACTTTAGTTTTGTTTTATCGCTATTAAGGCAATTATATTTTTGCAAAAAATTCCATATGATCCAAACTCCGGCAGATATCGTCTAGCCGGGATATCCTATCTTAGATAAAATATTAGCTATTTCATCTAAGATAAGAGGATCATCAATGGTAGCAGGGACGTCGAAAGGTTCCCCATCCGCAATCAACTTAATAGTTCCGCGTAAGATTTTTCCAGAACGCGTTTTAGGTAATCTATCAACAACCACCGCCGTTCTGAACGAAGCAACAGGACCAATTTCCTCTCGAACCAACTTGATCACATCATTTACAATTTCTTGACCTGGTTTATGGACACCATCCTTTAACACCAAAAGACCCAATGGCACTTGCCCTTTCAAATTGTCTGCCACACCCAGAACGGCGCACTCTGCCACATCGGGATGGCTTGCCAAAACCTGCTCTATACCACCTGTTGAAAGACGGTGTCCGGCAACATTAATTATATCGTCTGTTCTAGACATGACATGAAGATAATTATCTTCATCTATTATTCCCGCATCTCCTGTTTGATAATAGCCAGGGTAATCTTCCATATAACTTTCAATAAACCGTTGATTATTTTGCCACAAGGTCGAAAGTGCGCCAGGAGGAAGTGGCAGCTTGATAGATATGGCTCCAATTTCCCCAGCTTTTACAGGTTTACAAGACGAATCCAAAACCTCTATGTTCCAACTTGGCACAGCACATGTAGGGGATCCTGGTTTGATAGGAAGTTGCTCCAAGCCAAGACAGTTCGACGCGATGGGCCAGCCGGTTTCAGTTTGCCACCAATGGTCAATAACGGGCACTTTTAATAATTTTTCGGTCCATCGAAGTGTGTCTGGATCACATCGCTCCCCAGCTAAAAATTGAGATCGCAAAAACGACATATCGTATTTTTTAATGAGATCACCACTTGGGTCTTCTTTTTTGATTGCTCGTATTGCTGTAGGTGCAGTGAACATGCACGACACCTTATGCTCCGATATCACCCTCCAAAATGCACCCGCATCTGGTGTTCCAACTGGTTTTCCCTCGTATAAGACCGAAGTGCAACCATGAAGTAAAGGAGCGTAAACGATATAAGAATGACCAACAACCCAACCAACATCGGAGGCAGCCCAGTAAACCTCGCCAGGGTTTACATCGAATATATTTTTCATTGACCATTTCAACGATACTAAATGGCCTCCCGTCGGCCGCACAACCCCCTTGGGAACTCCTGTGGTACCCGATGTGTAAAGAATATATACGGGATCCAGTGCACTCACCTCAACACAATCAACTGGATTAGATCCCGTATGAGCATCAAACCATTCTATATCCCTTTGATGATCGAGGTCTGCTTGCTCCATTTTTCTTTGAACGATAATACATTTATCCGGTTGATGTTTCGCTAGCGCTAAAGCTCCGTTTAGTAATGGTTTATATGAGACTACTCTACCCGGTTCTATACCACAGGATGAGGATACAATTAATTTTGGTTTTGCATCATCAATACGTTTGGCAAGTTCGTTAGATGCAAATCCCCCAAAAACAACTGAATGGATGGCACCTATTCTTGTACACGCTAACATTGCGATAACAGTTTCGGGTATCATTGGCATATAAATTATGACTCTATCGCCGTAAGTTACTCCATATTTCACCAAAACGCCGGCGAATGCAGAAACCCGCTCATAAAGATCGTTATAGGATAGAATTTCTTTTGTTTCTGTTACAGGGCTATCATAGATGATTGCGGCTTGTTCGCCCCGCCCAGCAGCTAAATGAACATCTAAAGCGTTATAGCAGGTATTAATTTTTCCTCCTGAAAACCATTTAGTAAAAGGAGAGTTATTATCATCTAAAACCTTATCCCAACGTTTTTGCCAGACCAACTGTTCAGCGGCCTCACTCCAAAAGTCTTCGGGATGATTTTGCGCATAATTATAAGTCGTACTGTATAAGCCCATTGAAAATCCCCTCTATCAACCACACGAGATGCCAAACTCATGATTACGTGCAACAACCAGTTGCATCAAGACCTTAGGCCAGTAGTTAGTGATGTTATCTTTTAATTCATTAAAACGCTACTCGGCCGAATAGATAGTCGACACCTTTTTGGAGAGAGAGGCCTCTAAAAACCTATCAATATCTCCATCCAAAACACCCTGTGTATCTGATGTTTCCTCGTTAGTGCGTAAATCTTTAACTAATTGATATGGTTGAAGGACATAAGACCTTATTTGATGCCCCCAACCAATTTCCGATTTTTCGGCTTCAATCGCATTTGCAGCTTCTTCTTTACGTCTAATTTCGAGCTCGTATAATCTCGCTCTAAGCATATCAAGTGCTGTTGCCCGATTTCTATGTTGCGATCGATCATTCTGACATTGAACAACTACCCCAGTTGGAATATGGGTGATGCGAATTGCCGAATTGGTCTTATTAACGTGTTGGCCTCCTGCGCCCGACGCCCTGTAGGTATCAACACGTAGATCTTTTTCCTCGATTTGAACTTCGATTGAGTCATCAATTACAGGGTAAACCCAAGCTGAAGAAAAACTAGTATGACGACGAGCGGCACTGTCATAAGGTGAAATCCTCACCAGTCTATGTACTCCACTCTCTGTCTTCAGCCAACCATAAGCGTTTTCCCCTGTTATTTTAATAGTGACAGATTTCATCCCTGCTTCATCACCTACACTCTCTTCAATATATCTAATTTTAAATCCACGAGAATCACACCATCTGCTGTACATTCTTAATAACATCTCGGCCCAATCTTGGGCCTCAGTACCTCCAGCTCCTGCGTGAATTTCCAAGTAACAATCATTTCGGTCTAATTCACCCGAGAGAAGCGCTTCTAATTGGCTTTTTGAGCATTTCTTTAATAACTCTTTAAGCAATTCCTCACCTTCTGACGCGATATTATGGTCATTCTCCTCTTCACCTAACTCTATTAATTCAATCGTCTCTTCTAGATCTCGGGTTATATCACCCAACTCATTAAGAGCCTTATCTAGGTGGGTTCGCTCTCGCATTACTTCTTGTGCATGAATTGGATTGTCCCAAAAACCGGACTCTGCAACCAATGCATTAAGTTCACTTAGGCGTAAAGTCGACTTATCCCAGTCAAAGATGCCTCCGAAGTAGGTCTATCGATTGTCTTATATCAGCTACTATCGCAATAATCTCAGCCCGCATATTTTTTCCTTCTAAAACTTGAGTTACATTAATCTGAATAATCAATAAATACCTTTGGTTCCTTTAATATCCAAGGAACGTTTCCACGATTCACCCTGCTTGTGTGAAATCCAACCAGCCGCATAACCTCCATCGACAATACGACTA
>QBVV01000012.1 GCA_003284265.1 SAR116 cluster bacterium AG-313-A07 | reverse complement strand
TATCTTAGGGCTATGGCCCTTATGGTTTTTGAAGAAACTGGCCTCTTACCCCATTTGAACCCGGGCATTTTAGATGCGAAAGATATCACTTCGCTTCGTGAGGTTTCCGTAAGTATGGGCATAATGCTGGAAAGTAGCTCTGACAGGCTAATGGAAAAAGGCAACTGTCATCATGGATCCCCAGATAAGGCTCCAAGTGTACGTCTATCAACGATAGATGAGGCTGGTCGACAAAAGGTTCCTTTCACCACAGGTATACTAATTGGGATTGGCGAGACTAAACGAGAGCGTATTGAAACACTTCTCGCATTGCGAAAAAGCCATGAAAAATATGGGCATATTCAGGAGATTATAGTTCAAAATTTTAGAGCTAAGTCAAATACCTTGATGGAATACTCGGAAGAGCCAAGTCTAGAGGATCTGCAATGGACTATATCAGTAGCGCGTCTAATTTTTGGTTCAGACATGTCTATACAAGCGCCGCCAAATTTATCATATGATGATGCTGGTAAACTAATTGAAGCAGGTATTAATGACTGGGGCGGTGTGTCGCCGGTTACTCCAGATCATGTGAATCCTGAGGCACCATGGCCGCATTTAGATTCTCTTGCAAAACAGACCGCTCAGCAAAACAAAATCTTGGTTGAGAGATTATCTATTTACCCCAGGTATCTTCAGGAAGCTGATAACTGGTTAGACAAGGCGTTTACTGGAACTGTCCTGGCGCTTTCGGACGCGGATGGTTTAGCTAGAACGGAAAACTGGTCGCCGGGACGGGCGGAGGCGATAGACAACCCTATTCCTAAAATAAATATCACACCAGGATTCTTGAGAGACCGTAAACTGGATATAATTTTAGATAATGCTCTATCTGGAAACCTACTCAACCAGTCGGACATTACAAGATTATTTCATGCTCGGGACGGTGAGTTTGACATAGTAGTCCAGGCAGCCAACGAATTGCGAAAAAAAGTTAACGGCGGGTCTGTGCAATACGTTGTTAATAGGAATATTAATTATACGAATGTCTGTTATTTTGGATGCAAGTTTTGCGCTTTTTCGAAAGGTAAAACTGCAGAGTCACTGAGGGGAAAACCCTATGACTTAACCATTGAGGAAATCTCACGACGTGCAGTTGAGGCCTGGGATAGAGGAGCGACAGAGGTGTGCCTGCAAGGTGGTATTCATCCCGCGTATGACGGAAACACTTATTTAGATATCACCAAACAATTGAAACACATACTACCCGACCTGCACATTCATGCGTTCTCGCCATTAGAAGTGTATCAAGGGGCCAACACATTAGGTCTTTCATTGGATGAATTCTTAGGTCAACTTAAAGATGCGGGCTTGGGCAGCTTGCCAGGTACTGCCGCAGAAATTTTGGATGACGAAGTCCGTGCAATCTTATGTCCGGACAAAGTGAATACTTCTCAGTGGCTCGAAGTTATAGAGACCGCTCATAACGTTGGTTTAAAGACGACTTCTACTATTATGTTTGGGCATGTTGAAACTCCTACTCATTGGGCGCGTCATTTAGTTAGACTTCGAGATCTACAATCTCGAACAGGGGGAATAACTGAATTTGTGCCACTGCCTTTTGTGCACATGGAGGCACCAATTTTTTTAAAAGGTGGAGCGCGTCGCGGTCCTAGTTGGCGCGAAACAGTTCTTATTCACTCCGTATCGCGGCTCGCACTGCATCCTTTGATCCAGAATATACAAACATCGTGGGTCAAGCTAGGGCCAATAGGAGCCAGTATATGTCTGGAAGCAGGAGCAAATGATCTGGGCGGCACGTTGATGAATGAGACAATAACAAGGTCGGCCGGCGCGAGCCATGGTCAAGAGTTGCCACCTAATGAGATGGATGCGTTAATAAAAAAATTGGGAAGGGACCCCAGTCAGCGATCAACGCTTTACGGAAACGTAAATGAAGTGCAGGAAGCAAAATCATATAACGCGATGCCTCTGGATGATGTGGTGAACAACCCGGTGCGAAAATATTCAAAAAAAGTCAAACCTCAGTTTTTCAGTGCATCAGAACAAAAGGTTCAGCAGTTGGCAGAGTGAGGACTAGTTTTATTGAGGGTGAAAAATGAGCGATAATGCTCCATCATATGGGATCATACTTTCTAATCGTGGTCCTGTTTTAGATTATTGTACGCCTTCTGATTTGATTGATTTGGGTGTTTATTCCGAGGAAAGCGGCGTATTTGATACGGTTTGGGCTGGTGACGCGTTTCTAACCAATCCAAGATTGGATGCGATTGTTCTTCTCTCTGCTGTCGCATCTCGAACCAGTCGTGTCAGGATTGGCCCCGCCTGCATGGGAAGTTTCACACAACGAGGAGCTCTTGATTTGGCTTATCAGTGGGCCAGTCTTGACCAAATAGCGAAAGGCCGATCTGTAATGGTTGCCTGCGCTGGTGGGGGTAGCGGTGAAGCGTGGATTAATGAAGGTCGTAATACGGGCGTTGACCCTGCCGATCGCCGGAAACTCATGTGGGAGAGGATTAAATTACTCAGAGAACTATGGCGTGGCAATGAAGTAGACTGTTCCGATTTTTTTCATAATTTTAAAGGTGTTTCCATAGAGCCAAAACCGATTAGAAATGATTATCCCATTTGGGCGGCAACAAATATAACCAGATTGGCTACTGGTAGCTCGACAGGTGCTCTGCCAGAAAAAACCCTAGAACGTGTGGGGAGGATTTGCGATGGATGGATGACACATTCAGTTACACCTCATACATTCTATAAAGCCTGGGAAAAAATTTTGAAATCTGCCAGAGGATCCAATAAACGGGAGGAAAATCTGGATAATGCATTAGTTGTTAATATTTGTATTAATGATGACCCTTCGATAGCTCTTGAGGAAGCAGGAAGTTTCTTGGCAGAGTATTATAACATACAATTTTCGGCCGATCGGACGAGGGATTGGACAGCGCATGGTTCCCCGCGGGATTGTGCAAAAGCTTTAACGGAATATAAAGGAAGTGGAGTAAAACACATTGCCCTTCGGATCGCTTCAAGAGATCAAAAGGGGCAATTCGATAGATTTTTGAATGATGTTGTTCCGTTACTTAATTAGAAAATATTAAAAAGGTTATAAGAATGGCAATAGGTCTTGGTTTAGGAATGGCGGCATACACCTTTACGTCTGCAAAGGGGTATTGGAAGTGGGTAAAACGCTGCGACACGGCTGGGATCGATTCGTTATGGCAAACAGACCGGCTTATTTCTAAAGAACCTTTTTTAGAATGCCTTACGGTTATGGCTGGGCTGGCGGGAGCAACAACAAAAATAAAGTTTGGTATGAATGTGGCTTCCTTGGGATTACGTGATCCACTTATGACGGCTAAGCAATGTGCGACAATAGATTATTTATCAGACGGAAGGCTTTTGCCGGCCTTTGGTCTTGGAAGCAATAGGTCAAGAGATTGGATTGGATCTGGAACAGATACAAAAGCGCGTGGAAGAAGAATGAATGAAGCTCTGGAAATAATGACGGCGCTATGGGAAGGAGAGGAAGTCTCATATCAAGGAAAGCACTTTAACTATGATAGAGCCTGTATTTCCCCACTTCCAGTTCAAAAGCCATTGCCTTTGTGGATTGGTGGTAGTTCCGATGCAGCGATAGAGCGGTCGGGACGATATGGTACAGGCTGGCAGGCAGCTTTTGACACTCCGGAAGAAGCAGGGCTAGTGGTTGAAAAAATATTATCATCGGCGGATAAGCATAAAAGGCCGATGGACCGTGACCATTTTAGCGCTGGGTTTGGAGTTAGGTTTGGTAATTGGGATGAGGAGCCGGTGAAAAAGATGGCTGAAGATTTCGAAGCTCGGACAGGAAAAGAAGCCAGTAGAGGCCTTGTCGTTGGCAATGGAGATGAAATTCTAAATCGTATTCAAGAGTATGTGAGCCATGGGGTTTCTAAGTTTATATTGCGTCCTATTGGAAGCGGTGACTCGGAAATGGAAGATCAGACGGAGCAAATTATAGAAAAAGTTTTATCGAGGGTATCGGAATTAAAAGAGCCTTGAATAGTAATTTGAAGCTATATTAATTAGCGTTTCTTAAGCGAATGGATTGATTATGAAATTTGGTTTTCAATTAATGTTAAGAGGAGTTGCGTCCGATCCAGAGGGGTTAACAGCAATCGTCCAAAAGGGCGAGCAATCGGGATTTGATATAGTTGCTCCAAACGATCATATTATCGTTCCAGCGGGCATAGACAGTACTTACCCCTATTCTGAGGATGGTATTTGGGCCGGAGCGTCTGTGGTTGATTGCCATGATCAGCTGACGGCATTAACGTTCATTGCGGGCAAAACAGAACGTATAAAAATACTGACTTCTGTTATGGTCGTTCCTTATCGTGAACCTGTTTTAACGGCAAAAATAATCTCTTCTGCTGATGTTCTTTCGAAAGGTCGAATAATCGTTGGTTGTGGGGCAGGTTGGATGCAAGAAGAAATGGATGCAATTGGAGCCCCGCCGTTCAAAGAACGCGGAAAAGTTACAGATGAATATTTACGTATTTTTAAAGAGTTATGGACAAAAGATAATCCGAAATATCATGGCGAGTACGCTAGTTTTGAAAATATACATTTTAAGCCAAAGCCAGTTCAAAAACCACATCCACCACTTTGGATAGGTGGAGAAAGTAAAGCGGCCCTTAGAAGAACAGCTCGATTAGGCGACGGTTGGTTCCCAGCCGCAAATAATCCAAAGTTTCGGATAGATAGCTCAGAAAGTTTAAATACTCGGTTAAACGTTTTGCGGGAACTTTGTGACGAGGAAAAAAGAGATTTTGCCGAACTTGATTTAGGTTTCTTTTACACTGGGTTAATATCAGCGGAACTAATGACTGGTGAAGGCGGAAAACGTCAAACGTTTACAGGAAATCCTAGTGATATCGTTAGTGATATCGAAAGTTTTCGTGATGTTGGGCTTGATACGATGATTTTTCGAATGGAAAGACCCAGCCTTGCAGAAACTTTGGACCTAATTGAATGGTTTGGGTCAGAAATTAGGCCATTACTCTAAAGTTATTATTAATTTGATATTGTTGGGGAGTTGAGATGATTTTTGGATTTGGTTTACCCACCCGAGGGCCGTTAGCTCAGCCCGATGCGATAAAAACAGTTCTCGAAAAGGCAGAGAAATTAGGACTTGGTTATGTTTCAGTTGCTGATCATATCGTGATTCCCAAGGAAATAAAGGCAGTTTATCCATACTCGGATACTGGGGAACCGCCGTTTCCTCCAGACGGTGAGTGTTTGGAGCAATTGACTCTAATGTCATACATTGCGGCTGTTACATCAAAAATACGAATATTATCTTCAGTTATGGTTGTACCGCACAGAAACCCGGTACATACCGCAAAAATCATTTCAACTATTGATGTTCTATCAAATGGGCGAGTGACAATTGGATGCGGGGCAGGTTGGATGGAAGAAGAGTTTGTTGCCATTGGTACGGAACCGTTTAAAGAGCGCGGAAAGGTGACTGATGAATATTTAAGCATATTCAAGGAGTTGTGGACGAAACCCCTACCGTCCTATTCTGGAAAATATAATAGTTTTAAAGATATTAAATTTGAGCCCAAACCCATCCAAAAGCCCCACCCTCCGCTGTGGATTGGCGGGGAAAGTCCTGCGGCGAAAAGGCGAGCGGTGAGGTTGGGGGATGGCTGGTTCCCAATCGGTGCAAATCCCAATTTCCCCCTAAACACTGCCGCGAAATATGCCAATGGTTTGTCATCTTTAAAGCAAATTTCTGCGGAGGCAGATAGGGACCCTGAAAGTCTAGATTTAGGTTTTTGGAGTAACTGGGACCATGAAGTAAAAGACAGAAAGACACCTCAAGAAGGGGAACGACACATCATGACTGGTGGGGCTGATGCGATTGAGGATGATATAAACATAATGAAAGAGTTAGGTGTTGAGATATTTATGTTTCAATTAGCTAAACCTGAGAGTTTGGAGGCCACGCTGGCCTCAATGGATCGATTTTCAGATCAAGTATTATCAAAATTTTAGAATAGGTTTTCTGATGGAATACGATACAGATTATATCGTTATTGGAGCTGGCTCTGCTGGATGTGTTGTCACGGATAGATTGAGTGAGAAGGGTCACTCGGTAATTTTATTAGAGGCGGGCCCCAAAGATGTTCATCCCATGGTTCATATACCGGCAGGTGTTTTGCATTTGCTCTCCAATCCTAAAGTGAATTGGAATTATTCTTCAGAGCCGGAGGAATCATCAGGTAACAGAAGAATACATTGGCCACGAGGCCGCGTATTGGGTGGTTCCAGCTCAATTAATGGAATGCTATATGTCAGAGGTAACCCCGCGGACTATGATGGTTGGGCGCAAATGGGTTGTAAAGGGTGGTCGTTTGATAATGTCCTTCCATACTTTCGAAAATCAGAAAATTATAAGAATGGAGGAGAACCGGACCATCGCGGACAAGGAGGTCCTCTAGAGGTTGAGGATTACCGAACAATTCTGGATTTAACTCACGCCTTCGTGGAGGCGGGCCAACAGGCCGGTCACGCTAAAAGCTCAGATCTTAATGGGTCTGTTCCGGAAGGGGTTGGTTATTCTCAAATGACGAGAAAAGGGCGGTTTAGGGGGTCAACGGCGAGAACCTTTCTTTCTCGAGCAAAAAAACGAAGAAGTGTCAGAATTGAAACAGAAGCTCTTGTGACGGGACTAATTTTTGACAATAAAAAATGTATCGGTGTGAAATTTACACAGAAAGGAAAACAACACGAGATTTTTGCCGGTAAAGAAATCGTCTTATCGGGTGGCGCTGTTAATTCACCGCATATTTTACAAGTTTCTGGTATTGGTCCTCAGAAACATCTCCAATCAATTGGTGTAAAGATCGTTCATGATTTGCCGGGAGTTGGTCAAAATTTACAAGACCATTATGTATCACGAATAAGTCACCGGGTTAAAAATACCGTCTCAATTAATCAATTAAGCCGAGGAATAAGACTGCTTAGGGAAATTGGATCATGGGCTTTTCAAGGAAAGGGGGCGTTGACATTTGGAATAACGAGCGCGATGGTTTTCTCTAGGAGCCGCGAGGGGCTTTCAAGTCCTGATATCCAATTATTGTTTACACCTGCAAGCTATTCCCAAAAAACTCATGGTGAGTTGGAAAAAGAAGGAGGCATGACAGTTGTTGTTTGTCCTGTGCGTCCATCTAGCCGCGGGACGATAATGGCAGAGTCTTCTGATGCCTTAATTAGGCCACTAATTCGGCCTAACTACCTCTCAGACCCCGACGATATACGAGTTATGCTAGCTGGATTCCGGCAGGCGAGAGAAATTTTAGCCCAGCCGGCTTTTAAGCCATTCAGCGTGGAAGAAACAGTGCCTGGACGAATGTTACAGTCAGATGATGAGTTAGAAAAATTTGCCCGAGACAACGGCAGTATCATCTATCATCCGGTAAGCACATGTAAAATGGGAGAGGACCCTATGGCTGTTGTTGACTCACGTCTTAAAGTTCATGGAATTGAAGGACTGAGGGTCGTGGATGCATCAATTATGCCCACGGTCACAACAGGTAATACGAATGCGCCAACAATAATGATAGCTGAGAAGGCCTCGGATATGATCCTAGAGGATGCAAAGTCACTAAATATTTAGAAAATGGGGGAACGGAAAATGAGTACAATAGATGATGCTGATTCAAATCAAGCGAATAAGATGCCGTCTGGAGAAGAGATAAAGGCTGCGGCTGAAGGATTAGTGGACCTTATAAAGCTTAGAACATTTCCATTTGGAATGAAATTATTTGAGGATTCCGAAGAAATGCTTTCAATAAAAGGATTGCGCACGCCCTCTGATGGAAAGTTTTTCACAACATGTCAACTGGTAACCCAGGTAAGGACAGCTGGTTTTACATTAGGGATCGTTCAAGATAATTTGCGTCCGGGTTCGAGCTGTGGAGCCAATATAGGATTGGAAGCAATCCCTGACGATGTTGGGTCTGGAGAAAAGATGAATGGTGTTTGGTTTGGAAATCAAGAAGCAGCAGCAGAACATCAAAAGCAGATGCCGAGAGTAAAGAGTGGTCGCTATAGCGGATTAGCGGCATCTCCATTAAGGTCAGCAAGATTAGACCCACCTGATATTTGCTTGTTTTATGCCTCACCTGGGCAAATGATATTATTTATTAATGGTTTACAGTACCACAATTATAAACGATATGATTTCACTATGACGGGCGAAAGTGCCTGTGCCGATAGTTGGGGACGTGCTTTGTCCACTCGTAAGACCAGCCTAGCGTTACCGTGCTATGCAGAACGTCGATATGGTGGTGTGGCAGATGATGAGTTATTGATGGCTTGCCCTCCTGACGAGTTTGTAACGGGAGTGGAGGGGATGAAGCATCTTGCTAAGAATGGACTAAGATATCCTTACCCACCTTACTCAGCTTTCGCAGATCCTGCCGATGGGATGTCTAAAAGTTACAATTAATTACGATAAGAGATCTGGGTAATAATATTACACCGGATCTTTTTTATAAAGGTTTTGATTCTGTGAATTCTGTACATAACAGTGATCAATCGTCAGTCACTGAACTAGGATTAAATAATACGCCTCGGGCAGAGCAATTTGCAGAAGGCAATAAACTCGAATTTGGTCTCTTGGTCAGAATTGCAAAAATGGGCTTTGCTCATTCAACTAGGATGTTTATCGCGTTGACCGCCACAATTGCTGCGTGCGTCTTTCAGTTGTTCATTCCCCGTTATGTTGGCGATGCGGTGGATTATGCTCAGGGTTTGCTTTTAGATATTAGTAACGTTGCTGTTGATCCTCAGGCAGCTTTATGGTCAGCGGCTTACATGATTATTCTTTTCAGTATATTGAGAGGGCTCTTCACCATGTTGCAGAATTATCATGGTGAAGCCATTGGTCACTGTATTGGATATGAACTTCGGTTAGCCTTTTATAAAAATATTCAGAGACTTTCGTTCGGGTTCCACGACCGGGTTCACACTGGCGACCTAATTACCCGCGGGATGCTAGATTTAGAAGGTGTTAGGATGTTTATCAGCACAGGTATTGTTCGCCTCGTGATGTTGATAGTATTGATTGGTGGGGCCACATTATTAATGCTTAAAACAGACCTGCTGCTCACCATTCTTGCGTTATCGTTTGTCCCATTCGTTGGGTGGCGGTCTTCACTAGCTCGACTAAAACTGCGTTGGATGTGGTTGCTTATGCAAGAAAAGTTGGGCGTGCTTACCCGTCTAATGGAAGAAAACCTTACCGGTATACGCGTTGTCAGAGCGTTTTCAGGCCAAAAACACGAACTTAAATTGTTTGAGGAGGCTTCAAATAATACTTTAAAGGTGGCGTTAGAAAGGGTGAGCGTGCGAGTTGGCAGTACAACAGTCATGAGCTTTTCATTTTTTGTCGCAATGGGGTTGGTCGTTTGGTTAGGCGGTCTTAAGGTTATTGAGGGCGAAATTACTGTTGGTAGGCTAGCTGAATTTTTGGCTTTTATGACGATACTTCAGATGCCCGTGCGCCAAATAGGAATGCTCGTAAACTCGTTTGCGCGAGCTTCAACATGTGGGGCTCGTATATTTGAAGTTATAGATCGGCAGCCGAATATCTCAGACGAGCAAAATGCCCCTTCCTTAAAAATAACGGGTGGCGTTCTTAAATTTGATAACGTGGACTTTAGTTTTTCCTCAGGGATAGAGGCCAAGAATATATTATCTGGAATTAACTTTACGATAGCCCCTGGAGGAACTCTTGGAATTGTTGGTCCACCAGGTTCTGGAAAGTCCACCATTGCCAACTTAATTCCCCGTTTTTACGATGTCTCAAGCGGTAGTATAACGATCGATAACCAGGATATACGGGAAATTTCCTTGGAGTCACTTAGGCAATTTGTTTCGGTGGTTCAACAGGACTCGTTTCTTTTTACTGCCTCGATCGAGAATAACATAGCATATGGTGATCCATGGTCTGATGGCGATCGCATCACTGTAGCTAATACTTCTGCGCAATTACATGATTATGTAGCGCGTCTCCCACTCGGGTATGAAACCCTTATAGGAGAACGGGGTGTGTCGTTATCGGGAGGACAGCGTCAACGCTTATCGATTGCGCGTGGAATTATTCTCAAACCAGGAATTATCGTATTTGACGACTCAACAGCAGCGATTGACTCAGGCACAGAGCAAAAAATTCGACAGGCTTTAAGAAAAGATACTGAAGAGCGAGCAACTATCATCGTATCCCATCGTCTAGGTTCTTTGATGCATGCCGATGAAATTCTGTTCGTGGATAAAGGTAAGATTATTGAACGTGGTAATCACAATGCATTAATAGAAAAGAGAGGCCGATATTATGATCTGTTTCGACTTCAAGCGCGGTCAGGTTCCGATCAAAATGACAAAAAAGAAGTCTTGGGTCAAAACGCATGACAAATATCAATGTTTCCCCACCCCCCCCGAAAGCTGTAGTTGGGTCACAAATAAGCCATGATGAAGAAATGTTTGGAAAAGCATTTGATGGTATCGTTATTCGTCGATTTCTGTCCTATTGCCAACCTTACAAGAAATCTCTTTGGCTCGCTGTCGTGGCTGTATTAATTTTCACGATTACCCAAATATCAATCCCTTTAGTTATTTTACATATAATAGACAACGCTTTGGTTGCTGAAAAAAAAGATCAATCCATTTTAGAGCTAAGCGTCATTGTTTTTGGTTTAACTATTACCATTAATTATGTGGCTAATTTCCTTCAAGAAAATCTAGTAGGGAGAGCAGCCGAGCGGGTATTAATAGATTTACGGCGTGACATGTTTTCCCATCTTCAAAGGGTATCTCTTTCCTTTATGGATAAAACAGAAGTTGGACGATTAATGTCGAGATTACAAAGCGATGTAAATTCGTTACAGGAATTTCTTGAGACATCTGTTTTCGCCGTTGGAGACCTTGTTTTGCTAGTAGGCATCATAACGGTTCTGTTGGTTTTGGATCTAAATTTAGCTCTTCTTACACTTTGTATTGTGCCCACATTGTTTATCGTTCGGTTTATTTGGTTGCCGCGGGCTCGTGCGGCGTTCATGCGAGCTCGGGAATTGAATTCTATGACTAATGGAGCGTTGGCGGAAGCAATACATGGCGTACGCACAGTGCAGGGAATGGTGAGAGAAAAAATAAACTACGCCTTATATATGGATAGGGCACGAGAAAACATGCAAGCACATTTGCGTGCTGCAAAATTTGCACAATTTAATGTTCCCATAGTTGATACGCTTACCGGCATTGCAATGGCAATTGTGGTTGTATTCGGTGGTGCGCAGGTAATGGAGTCCGAACTTGATCTCGGAGTAATGGTTGCATTTATTTTTTATGTTCAGAGGTTTTTTGACCCTATTAGATCATTGACACTTCATTATAGTTTCATGCAGCGCGCTATGGTTTCCGGTCAGAGGATTCTAGAGGTTCTAGATGTTCCTATTTCCATCAGAGATAAAATTGATGCAAAAAAATTGTCAGATTGTGATGGAAGTATTGAATTCAAAGATGTCACTTTTGGATACGAAATAGATCAACCAATTCTCCATAATATTAATTTTAAAATAAATCCTGGAGAAACCGTGGCTTTAGTAGGCCCAACTGGATCCGGAAAAACAAGTATCACTGCATTAGTTAATAGGTTTTATGATGCCTGGGAAGGAAGTATTTCCGTTGGTGGCGAGAATGTTCGCGATGTAACGCAGGATTCTTTGGGAGAGCAAGTCTCTATGGTTTTACAAGAACCTTTTCTTTTCACTGGTACAATACTAGAAAATATCAAATACCGATGTGATGGCGCCACTTTAGAAGAAATCATTGCATCTGCCAGGGCAGTCGGCGCCCACGATTTTATTCAAGACCTGCCAGAAGGCTATAATACGATTCTAGAGCAAAGAGGCGCAAATTTATCTCTAGGTCAAAGGCAATTGATTAGTTTTGCAAGAGCTATTGTGGCTGATGCAAAAATACTTGTGTTGGACGAAGCGACTGCCAGTATTGATAGTTATACAGAGATGCAAATTCAAATTGCACTTAGGAAGCTTCTTGAGGGGCGAACAGGACTTGTAATTGCCCATAGATTAGCAACTATACGTGGATGTGACCGGATTATAGTATTGAAAGATGGAAGAATATTTGAAGAAGGCACCCACGAGGAACTACTATTGAAAAAAGGATTGTATGCAAATCTTTATTCTTTGAACTACGCATCTTTTGACGATATCCCTGAGGACCCAGAGGAAAAAATAAAGTCGGCAATCGACTAGTTTTCTAAAGTGTTAGGAAGTGAATGCTGTCTTTGATAGCTCCTTAATAATTTCTTGCCTTAGGGCCGGTTTATTGATCTTACCTGTCGAAGTTCTCGGGAGCTCATTATTTGTTCTGATGAAAAGCGATAGCGGTACTTTGTAGGATGCAAGCTTATTCCGGCAAAAATCAATGATTTCCGCAGGATTTGTTTTGCTGATGGTCTTTAACTCAACCACGGCTGTTACTGCTTCAGTTTTTTGCTTATGAGGGACGCCCAAGACAAAAGCTTGTTTTACATTGGGGTGTTTAAGGATGATACCTTCTACCTCTAAAGGAGATACATTAACGCCGCCAGTTTTGATAATCTCTTTAAGTCTTCCTTTAAAGTAAACCCGTCCATCTTTTCCTATAATTCCTAGATCACCTGTCAAAAAGTAACCATCTTTATCGAAAGTCTGAGCAGTTAGTTCGGGAGCGTTGAAATAACCAGGAGTAACATACCCTGCTACGGTAATCTCGCCAATCTCTCCTGAAGGTAAGGGGACCTTAGTCTCAGGGTCAACCATTCTAATTTTCATCCCTGGCAATGGTAAGCCTTGTGATTTTAGCCTCAAGTCTATTGGATCGGTTGATGAACAAACTGATGCATTGCCATATGTTTCTGTTGAACCATAAACATTACACAATTCCGATGTGCTCATGGTATCGATTATCATTTGTATGTCTTCAGGTAATCCAATCGTTAAACCCGTCCTCATAGACTTAAGTTTTTCCAATGACCATCCATCACTTTCTCTGATCGACCGAGCCATATTAACCATGCCATAAAAGACAGTACATCTCTCCTTTTCTATCAATTTAATGGCTGCTGCAGGGTCAAAGCTTTCTTGTAATACTATGCTGCCACCATGCGTCATAATGGCGGGGAGGGCATTAGCTGATCCAAACGACCAAAATAAGGGAATAGCAAACCATAGTATATCCTGATCACTTAGATTTTGCCTTCTGCCTATGTCGTAACCGTTAGCTATAACGTTTCCGTGAGCAAGGGTAACCCCTTTAGGTTCCGCAGTAGAACCAGAAGTGTAAAGAATATAACACAAGTCATTTTTTGAGACTTTTTCTTGCCGTCTTTGTAAAATAGCTGCCGAAATATTTTTAGAATATGCCATGCAATCATCCCATTGGATTGCGTAGTCGTCAGTAGCCTTATCGAGAGAAATCAAAACCTTTAAATTTGGCAAAGCATCTATATTTAAATCGCTGGAATTTTCGTTTGAGTTTTTTTGTGAAAGGTTTTTTATCGCTTTTAAAAAGTTATTCCCTTTGAAAGACGAGACGGTGATGAGCGCAACTGCGCTGCAATTTTTCAACGTCCAAGATAACTCGGTGGGCGTTGAGAAAGTGCTTATAGCAGAGGTGATTGCTCCTATTTTTGCGATTGCAAAAGTTGCTATGATCCATTCAGGTCTATTTGGAGCTAATAGTGCCACCCGGTCTCCTGGCTTCACTCCAAGATCAATCAGAGAACATGCTAAAGTATTCGCTTTGTCTTGGAGGTTTTTATAACTAATCCGCTGTCTTCCAAAAACAATAGCTTCCTTTTCAGGATGTCGTGCAGCAAGTTCATCCAGTAAATTGCCAAGCGTATCGCTAACAGGTCGTAAAATTTTATTCATGACATCAGACTAATATTTTGGCTGCCGTTTCTCAAGAAATGCGTTCACACCCTCTTTGAAATTTGGACCGGCCCGAACTTGATCTCCAAGTTTCTGGTCCAAGTCTTCTCTTGATCTAACGTGCTCAGCTATGCTGGAACTGATTTGTGTTTTAACGGCTTGCACCGCTGATGGGCTATTGGCAACGATCATGTGTGCTTTTTCCAACGCCCAATCGAGGACGGAACCTGTTTTTTTTATATCATTGACTAGACCAATTTGCCGAGCTTCCTCGGCAGAAATTAATCGCCCGGTCAATAATAGATCCATTGCCTGCACATATCCAATCTGTTGGATAAGTTTTATGGTCGCTCCTCCAAAAGGATAGATTGACCACTTTACCTCGGGCAAACCAAATCTTGCGTTGGGGCTTGTGACTCGAATGTCGGTTGGAAGTAGAAGTTCTAATCCTCCTCCAATACAATCTCCATTGACTGCTCCTATTATCGGCTTTTTAAAAATATCTGTTTTAAGTAATGCATGATTGACAATTTTGCTTATCTCCGGTGTTGCCTCTAAATCACCTGATATATCTGCTCCTACGCAGAATGCACGTTCGCCTGCTCCGGTTAATATTATACATCTTGTTTCGTCTCTCGATAATTCATCCCAAATGTTTCCCAGGCGCTGCATCATTTCACGGGACATAGCATTAAGTTTCTTCTGGTGGTCGATAGTGATAATCGCAATGTGTGCACCGTCTTTTTCTAGTAAGATTCGCATTATGATAATCCTTTCATCAGGCAGGAGATAAGATATCTTGATACTTGTATTAAATTGAAGTGAATCTTTAGACTGCACTTGGTCCATCGTAATTTTTAACCCTAATTATAGATGATTTTTTGATATAAGGTGATTGAATAAATGAAAGCTATTTTTTGCAATAAATTAGGAGGCCCAGAAAATTTGGGTGTAAGCGAAACCGAAGCACCGATCCCGGGCCCCAACGATGTCCATATTCGAGTTAAGGCAGCGGGTTTAAATTTTGCAGACACGTTACAAATAGCTGGCAGGTATCAATCCAAACTTGAACCTCCCTTTATTCCGGGAATGGAGGTGGCTGGAGAGGTTATCGGAATAGGATCAGATGTTTCGCGTCCTTTGAAAATCGGGGAACGTGTGATGGCATTCATGCGTGGAGGAGGAGCGTTTGCCGAGGAGGCTCTTGTAGATAGTGAATGGTTGGTGCCAATACCTGATGAAATGGATGACGTCATTGCTGCTGGTTTTCCAACAGTTTATGGAACATCAAACTTTGCCTTAAAGCATCGGGGGCGATTAAAAAAAGATGAAACTTTATTAGTCTTGGGTGCGGCAGGTGGGGTTGGTTTGACTGCTGTAGAATTAGGAAAACATATTGGGGCTCGGGTTATTGCTGCGGCTGGAGGTCCAGAGAAATGTGACGTGGCGATTAAGCACGGAGCAGATTTTGCTATCGATTACAAAACAGAAAGCATTAAAGATCGAGTTCGAGAGATAACAAACGGTATTGGGGCGGATGTGGTCTATGATGCGGTTGGTGGGGATGCGTTTGATCAAGCTATTCGAGCCGTTAATTGGGAGGCCAGAATGTTAATTATTGGTTTTGCATCGGGAAGAATACAGCAAGTTCCTGCAAATTTAATACTCGTGAAAAATATATCAGTTGTAGGGGTAGTTTACGGAGCTCAGACGGAGAGGGACCCGGCTTATGGCGCAAGTTTTGTTCAAGAAGCGGCGGATCTTTATAGGCACGGTGCTGTGAAGCCATATACAGGAAAGGTCTTTCAGCTAGAAGACGCTGATAAGGCGATGAAAGCACTATTGTCGAGGGAATATGCCGGTAAAATTATACTTGTCACTTAAAGGTCGTATCAGTCGGGGAGTAATTCGTTCATTTTAAAATTTGTTTAAGTTGGTTTTTATAAAAAGAATCTTTAGCCTTAAATATTCAATAGGCTAGATAAAGGGTAAAAACATATGTCACTGGTTAGCATAAAGGAGGTTCAAGAGCTAATATCAGAAGATATCCCTGCGGTTGCTGAGATGGGTATAATTTTTGAGATAGTTTCAGATAACTTGGTTAGGGCGCGTCTTCCATTTGATACCTCGTCACTAAGGCCTGGTGGTACGATAAGCGGTCCTACCATGATGGGGTTAGGAGATATTGTCGTGTTCGTTTGTATATTATCGCGAATTGGCATAGTTAAGGACACAGTGACAACGAACCTCAATGCAAATTTTTTAAGGAAACCAGGACCCTCGGATCTTATTGCTGAAGGCAACTTGATAAAATTAGGACAGCGACTCGCTTATGGGCAGGTTAATATGTTTTCGGAGAAGAATCCTGATAGCATTGTGTGTCATGTGACATCTACTTATTCTATACCACCGAAGAATTAAAAAGAACAAAGGTACTCGCACCTTTCTTTGGATTATAAAAAAAAGACGGATCATGAAGTCTGAGGTGTAAGATGAACGGTTTATAGATTGAATATAACGAGGTAACATGATACCGCGGTTTTATGTTATTGATTTTTCTTTATTATTCGTCTTGACTTTAATGTATTAAAGAATTTAAAACCTATCACGCTCTAGCACTTAGAGGTATATATAGAAAACAATTTTAAAGGGTAACTTAGATGCGAACCTACTCGGCCAAACCGAGCGAGATTGAAAAAAAGTGGTGGATCATTGATGCAGAAGGATTAGTCCTTGGCCGCCTTGCTACAATCGTCGCTATGTATTTACGTGGCAAGCATAAACCGACTTTTACTCCTCATATGGATTGCGGTGACAATATCATCATTGTCAATGCTGAGAAGGTTCGGTTAACAGGCTCCAAAAGAACTGCCAAGACTTATTATTGGCATACGGGATACCCCGGCGGCATTAAATCGCGGACCGCGGATAAAATATTAGATGGGAACCATCCAGAACGTGTCATTCAAAAAGCCGTTCAGAGAATGATTACACGAGGCCCTCTTGGCAGGGTGCAAATGGGAAATCTAAAAGTTTATGGCGGTTCAGAGCATCCGCATGAGGCCCAGCAGCCAGTAACGTTGGATGTTGGTTCAATGAACGCGAAGAATAAGAGGTAGTAATGACTGACGAAACAGAAGTAGTTACTGACGAGACAGTGGTTCCAGCTGAAGCTGATTTAGTTGCGACTGGATCAGAAGAAGCGGCTCCCAGCGGATTAGAGGCTCTCGGCGCTCTAAAAGAGGAGCAAGAGGTTGTACTGGTTAGGGAGCCGAAACTTGATGCCTTTGGTCGAGCTTACGCTACCGGTAAAAGAAAAAACGCGATTGCAAGAGTTTGGATAAAACCAGGGGCAGGTCGTATTACGGTAAATGGGCGGGAAGTAGAGACATATTTCGCGCGGCCGGTTCTGCGTATGCTCATTGGGCAGCCGTTTGATGTTGCGGAACGTGTTGATGCATTTGATGTTGTTTGTACTGTCACCGGGGGTGGTTTATCTGGCCAGGCTGGAGCTGTGAGGCATGGAATATCTAAGGCTTTAACTTATTTTGAGCCTGGCCTTCGGACAGCGTTGAAAAAGGGTGGCTTTTTAACTCGTGATCCTAGGGTCGTAGAGCGTAAGAAGTATGGTAGAGCAAAAGCGCGAAGAAGCTTCCAGTTCTCGAAACGATAATTCACCTTTTAGATTTTATATCTATAAAGCAACGGGCTGCATTTAAGCAGCCCGTTCTTCTTTATCGCAAATAAGCCAGAGAATTTTAAAGACAGTATTTTTTTATTTAAGCATTAACTGGACGTCTAATAACACTCAATTTTTTGTTGTTTAAAATCCGTTCATGGTACCCTTATGCTTTTATTGACGACAAATTCTGTAATTAATCCGGTTAATCAATGGTTATCTCTTGGTAAAGAATTTTTTACTTTTTGATAAACGACCGCATTTTCTAGAACCCCGCCATCAGACATATGACCAACATGATTTCTATAGATTTCTTGCCAAGGTGTTTGATGTTCCGGGTATTTTGGAGGCCCATTCTTTTTTCTATTTTCTATCTCATCGGAGGCCACTAACATATTTGCTGTAAAATTATTTAAATCAATTTGAATAGTATCACCCGTTTTTAACCATGCCAATCCCCCTCCAATGGCACTTTCTGGTGATGCATTTAATATTGAAGGACTGCCTGAAGTACCAGATTGTCTGCCGTCGCCGATGCATGGTAATTCGGTAATCCCTTGTTTAATTAATTTATCTGATGGTTGCATATTCACAACTTCAGCAGAACCCGGCCAACCTATCGGACCAGCCCCTCTAATAACAAGAATACTATTCTCATTCATATTTAGTGATTCATCATTTACTCTATCATGATAATCTTCAGATCCCTCAAAAACTATAGCTCTACCCTCTAAGATACCCTCTTTACCTGGTTTGGATAAAAACTTTTCTTTAAATTCATCAGAAATAACTGAAGTTTTCATTATTGCGGTATTAAATAAATTTCCTTTTAAAACAATAAACCCTGCTCTAGTTTTTAAAGGGTTTTTGAATTCAGTAATGACATCTTTATCTTTAATTTTATGACCATTTAGACAAGAAGACATATTCTTCCCGGAAACTGTAATAACGTCACCATGTATTTTATTATTTGATAATAACTCGCTCATTACAGCAGCAGTTCCACCAGCCCTATGATAGCTCTCACAGAGGTGTTTTCCCGCTGGTTGTACATTAACCATTAAAGGAATGTCATATCCGACATTTTGCCAAGCATCTGTCTCTAAATCAATGCCGACATGCCTTGCGATCGCTGTTATATGAATTTGTGCATTTGTCGAACCTCCAATAGCAGAATTAACAACTATTGCATTTTCAAATGCTTTACGTGTCATAATTTTTGAAGGAGTTAAGTCTTCATTTACCATGTCAACAATTCTTAGACCGGTTCTATAAGCCATCTGGCCTCTTTCTCTGTATGGTGCAGGAATATTGGCATTTCCTGTTAGACTCATACCAAGAGCTTCAGCTAATGAATTCATTGTAGATGCAGTTCCCATGGTGTTACAGTGTCCGTCTGACGGTGCAGACGATGTAACTATATCCATGAATTCATCAAAATTGATTCGTCCTGCAGATAACTCTACTCGACCATCCCAAACAGCCATACCAGAACCAGCTAATTTCCCATCATGCCATCCATCAAGCATTGGACCACCAGACAAAACTATTGCAGGGATATCAACAGTACCAGCTGCCATTAAACAAGCTGGAGTAGTTTTGTCACAGCCAGTTGTTAAAACAACACCATCAATTGGGTATCCATGTAAGATTTCTACTAAACCTAAATAAGCAAGATTTCTGTCGAGAGACGCAGTTGGTCTCTTTAATGTTTCTTGAATTGGATGTACTGGAAACTCTAAGGCAATTCCCCCAGCACTTCTAATTCCTTCTCTAACTCTCTCTGCCAACTTTATGTGAACTCTATTACAAGGAGAAATATCAGAACCAGTCTGAGCAATTCCTATAATAGGCTTTCCAGAACGTAACTCTTCTGGTGTTAATCCAAAATTTAGAGACCTCTCAATGTAAAGAGCAGTCATTCCTGGGTTTTCTGGGTTATCAAACCATTGTTGACTTCTTAGTTTTGAATTAAATTTGTTTGACATAATCTTCCCCTTAAACTTTGTATTATCTAATTTCGATTGATCAGTTTTCTTCGTTTACCCGTTCATTCACAGAATTGTCATAAATTTCAACATAATTACAACTTAATTGAAATAAACCAAATGCATTTAATGATGACGTTACTTCTCCATCATAATAATTTAAAATACGCGAATTATTAGTGATGCCTTTTTAACTATTTTTAAACATTTACTTGGAGTTTTAAAAAAACCTTTTAAAGATAGGATGCCTTTATACAAAGCGATCGGGTCTATCCATGTGAGCCGGTAAATATCTTTTTAAGACACGGGCTACGTCAATAATGTATCTATCATCAGCAACAGGATAACGTTGGTCAGACTTAAGATAATTAGAAATGCCAGGGGTATTGATAACTCGTTGATATAGGGCAGAAACACGCGGGGTTTCCTGCAGAATATCTGGTATCCAATCTAAATAAGAATTTAATGATTCTGCGAGTAGCACATCGGCGAAAGTGAGGTTATTACCCACACTAAAGCCACTGCCGTTATCTATGAGCCGTTGCTCGAAACGTGGTCCAAATTTAGTAAAGCGCTCTATTAAGTCACTTGTTGCTTTCTCTTTGGTGGATTGAAAAGCTGCTTGCATTGCTGCTTCGGCAAAGTCTGCTACTGCTCCAGCGATCATATCACACCAAACAGCTTCCTTAGGGTCGTCAGGATAAAATTTACCGCGACGTGCCAAGTATCTTACCATCGCGCTAGATTGACTAAGATTTCGGCCGTCAATCTCAAGCAAAGGGATTTGATCAAAAGGAAGTTTTCCTGAAGATTTAATCGCGGCTAGCATGGAGGGGGTCTCTATTGGAATATTTTTAAACTCGATTTGGTTAACAGCTAGCATCCACCTTGTTGTTTCAGCTCTTCCCCGGCCCAGAAAATAGTGCAGATTTGCGATTTCTTTCATTGTTTCACGATCTTTACAACATAATGAAGGATTAGGATTATAGTCGAAGAGCCTTTAAACTAGAAATCAGGATAGTAACCAGCCACCGTCGACATCAACCGTCGTGCCTGTTACAAAGTCATTTTGAATAAGGAAAAGAATGCCTTGAGCTGCTTCCTCTGGGGTGCCCGCTCTTGGAATTATATTATCTGCCGTTGCTTTAGTGTAATATGTATCTCGCTGAGCGCCTTTAAACGCTACCATGGGAGTGTCAATTGTTCCAGGAGCTAATATATTTATGCGTTTTGGAGCGATTTCTGGTGCTACGGCTCTAACCAATGTTTCAACAGCACCTCCAACAGAGCCAATAGCGACTTGACCGGGCTTTGTTTTACGAGCTGGAGTGCCGCTAACCAAAACAATCGCACCATCGTTACTTAAAAAATTTGTGCCGTATCGGATTACATTGGCATATCCCCAAAGTTTATCAAAAGATCCCTGGTATCCGTCCATGTCCATTTCGAGAAATGGACCCACCGCCCGGGCTCCACCAGTCGCAGCGCTGATTAGGATATCATACGGAGCGCACTCTTCTAGAACTGTTTGAACATGATCACGGTTTAACACATCACATTTTTTGAGTGTCACACTATCTGGAATATCCGTGCCCTTTTCTGGATTACGGCTAATGGCGATTACGTCAGCGCCTAATTCTTTCAGTTGTTTTGTTGTTGCTAGACCAATACCTGAGGTGCCACCAAAGATTACGGCTTTTTTTCCATTAACATTCATTTTCAAAAGATTCCTTAGATTAAAAAAGATCACAACCAGCGAAAGTGACGCATGAGGGTCCATGACAATAGAAACAGGTTTGAAACAAAACAATAGCTAACATTCTAAAAATCATCATATTGGCAAAAAAGAACGGAGATCACTAACCAGTCGTATTAGGCTGAAGATATTTTCTAATTTGTAATGGTTTTTTGGGAAAATTAATGCTGATTGTCATATATTGAATTTAAGAACTAAGGCATATAAATGAGAATTGGATCACGAATACCAAATACACTTCAACGGGAAATCCTTTAACAAAGCGGGATAAAAAATAATGAGATTATCAGACAAAGTTGCAATTGTTGTTGGCGCGGGGCAGCAACCAGGAGAAACGATTGGAAATGGAAGGGCTACGGCAATTCGATTTGCGGAGGAGGGCGCTAAGGTCTTACTGGTTGATAAAAATCCTGACTGGGCTGCTGATACTTTGAAAATGATCCAGGATAAAGGTGGAGTAGCTCAGGTGCAGGCAGCAGATATCACCGATGAGAGTGATTGCAAAGATATCGCGTCTGCCTGTGTTGGCCACTTTGGTAAGATTGACATTCTCCATAACAATGTTGGGCGCTCAGAGGGGGATACAACGACAATAGATATGGATCCAAAGATTTGGGATGAGCTTATGGCAATGAATTTAAAGGGGATGTTTATGACATGTAAACATGTTTTGCCGATTATGCAGAAACAAAAAGACGGGGTAATAATTAATATTTCTTCAATTGCGTCAATATGTTCGCACAACAGTATTACCTACAAGACTGGTAAGGGCGCTGTTAATACGATGACGCATCACCTTGCAATGGAAAATGCAGAATTTGGGATCCGTGCAAACGCAATTTTACCTGGATTGATGGATACTCCGATGGCGATTGAACGGCGTGCTAGAGAGCAAAACGTTCATCGAGACGAAGTGCGACAAGGGCGACACGATAGGGTGCCGCTTCTCCGGAAAATGGGAACGGCGTGGGATGTTGCGAATGCAGCGGTATTTTTGGCCTCTGACGAAGCTCAATATATAACGGGTTTGATTATGCCTGTTGATGGCGGCCTTTCATCTAGCATTGGTTAATTGTTGTTATATTGAGTGCTTGTTTGATCATACGATTGATAAAAACAATGGGTAAAAGGTGTTCGGCGTTTAGCTATTAGCCTCTAAAATCATACTTGAGGCTTTTTCCGCTATCATTATTGTTGGAGCGTTTGTGTTGCCAGATGTTAGTGTTGGCATTATTGAAGCGTCAACGATCCGTAACCCTCTTATTCCGTGTACTTTAAGCTGACTATTAACAACAGAATTAGAGTCAGTTCCCATTTTACATGTGCCAACGGGATGATAGGTCGTTTCAGCATTATCTCGAACCCAGTCCAGAAAATCCTCATCTGAATTGATATTCTTTCCTGGAGCAAGTTCTGCTCCTGCTATATCTTTCATGGCATCTGACTGTATCCAATCCCTCACTACCCTCATTCCTTTTAGTAAGGTGGAGCAATCTGCTTCATTAGATAGGAAATTAAATTTTATTTCTGGGGCAGTTAAAGGATTAGAATTCTTGATGTGTATAGTCCCTGTACTTTCTGATCTCAATACATGAACGGCCATAGTGAAACCGCTCTCTTTCGCTAGTTTAACCCCATCTGTAATTAAAAAAGGATTAACCGAAATACCTATATCTGGAGATAATAAACCTTCCCGCGATCGAATATAAGCTCTCATCGGGGCAGCGGGCAGTGATAAAAACCCTTTTCTAAAGAAAATATATTGCGCAGTTTGCCAAATTAAACCAAGTCCTCGTGCCTTATCGTTGTATGTGTAACCTTTTTTTTGGATAGCCCATTTCATTCGAGGTGCATAATGATCTCTTAGGTTCTTTCCAACGCCTGGGAGATTGTGCTCAACAGCAATGCCTTTGTTTTTTATTATTTCTGCGTCGCCTATGCCCGATAGCTCAAGTAATTGCGGTGAGTTTATCGTTCCAGAGCATACAATTACTTCTTTTTTCGCTAGTAATTTATAAGTCGTATTATTCTTTAAATATTCAATGCCTATGCATCTTTTGTCGCTTAGGATTAGCTTGGTGGCATAACTATCTGTTAATATTGTTAAATTCTTTCTATTTCTTGCGGGATTTAAATAAGCCACAGCTGTGCTCTGTCGTTTTCCCCTGGATATTGTTGCCTGTGTCATAGCAACACCATCCTGAAATTCTCCATTGTAATCCCCGTTTTTTTGGATTCCTATTTCACGCGCAGCGGCGAACATCGCGTCGTAAAGTGGCCCTTTTTCTTTCGGCTGAATAACATGAAGGGGGCCATTTCTACCCCTAAAGTTATCATTTCCAAAGGTAGAGGCCTCCATTTTTTTAAAGAAAGGAAGCACTTCTTGAAAACTCCAACCAGTATTTCCTAGTTGCGACCAGTGGTCGTAGTCGTGAGACTGTCCTCTGACAAATACCATTCCGTTTATTGAACTTGATCCACCAATTAATTTTCCCCGTGGTATTTCTATTCTCCGGAAATTGGAACCTTCATCAGGTTCGGATCTATAAAGCCAGTTAGCTTTAGGATTATTCATTAACGTGGCAAAGCTTATAGGAACTGACGACCAAATGTTTCCCTTTTTTCCTGCTTCGAGAAGTAAAATTTTATAAAGCCCGTTCTCAGACAGCCTATTCGCTAAAACACAACCGGCTGAACCTCCACCCACAATAATAAAATCGAAATTCATAAAGCCTCTTTAGTTGAAGGAGCTACCGATTATCTTATTAAAATATATCGTTAAAACAAGTGGCACAATAGTTGCTGTACAATAGTTCAACTAGATCACTAGGTTAAAAATCAGTTTTATTGTATTATTTTCATACTCTGAATTAGCTAGTTGTTTGATGTCTTAATGGGTATTTACTGCGTTTTCGATATAATGATGTAGGCTATCTAACGGAGCTCGTTCATGGAAGAAAAAAGTCAGATAGTGAGTCATAACAACAATACAGGCACGGATGATCTCCATACCCTGTGTTTAGATGCGTTTGACATAAAGTTTCAAGCGCTCAAGGAAGCTCGGCTTGTTAAAAATGTGTTTTTAGAGACTGTGATTGAATTTACAGAGAGTGAATTGGCATCCTCGGGTCCTATGCCTCTGAAACAACTTGCTATCGAGTTTGACGAAGTTGACGTCAGCCGTGATGAAATCAAAATGATAAATAATTTAGCCACTTTGCCGAGTTTTGACTGTTACACGTTAAAACGCGGCATTGGACCAATGAAGATATCGTTATTAAACGATCAAATTTTAAAATTGTCAGATGAGAAGGCGGGGACGCTATTTGATTTGATGAGTAGAATAACCCGACCATTGATCCAGTACCTCTATACAGAGGATAATCTTCGAATTAAAGACACAAGTGGGCTTTTGAATTTGATACAAAATACAGATCCCTTTAAGGTTAAAGATCGTTTGGATGTGGTAGCTGCAAACCTAGAAATTTCCGTAAAAGAATTGCCGAATTATCTTCAGGAATTTGGAGAGTTATTCTTATCAGTCTCCTACTTTGAAAGCATTTTTCGTGAATATAATCCCAAACTGGATCAATTTCTTTTATGGGCCGAGGATGGGGTGAAAAATTCTAATTTGCGAAACGACCCTAATGCGCAGCGTGAATTGACACAAACTGAACAGAAATTTAGAGAATTGAAAGAAAACCTTGAAGCCAGGTTTCGGTTGTTAGGGAATATAACTCAAATTGATTGGCAGGATTTGGGGGCATCAGAATTTAAGAAGATACAGCGAGAAATTTCATCTCAGCAAGCGAACTTGGCAATCGGTTTGTGCGGATTAGCGGTTAAAATGATAGAATGGGAATATCAATTCCCAAGTGCGGGGGGTAGCCCTCAGCAGTGTTTGGAGTTTTTGTCGTTGGAGGCCAATACTGGCCTTAATAATTTATTGAGAAGTCTTCCCCCAGTATCGTTGTGAAACTAAATTCTGGCTCAATAAAATTCATATAAATGGTTTAATTTAAAACATACATATATAGTGTTTGGTAAAAAGTGTTGCCCGTTAGTAACGAGTTATATCTGTATGGAATTAATTGTGTTAATAACTTGTTGTGGAATTAATGAGTATAGAGGAATGGTTATGAACTTCGATTCTTTAAGGAAAGCTAATAGACATTTGATTGCTAGTGTGAAAATTGTTCTCAAACTAGCCTTTTGTGTTGGGTTATCCCTAGTTATTGTCGGATGTTCCCAACTATCTAAATATTCCCCATCAATGGATTGGTTGAAAATTAGTGCCTCAAAAATAGAGAATGCCATTGGTACGCTTACAGATATAGGTATAGGTAATCGTGGCGCTGATTATCCAAAATTATCCTCTGTGCCAACACTTCCAGAGACTATGTCCTCTCACGATGAAAGAGCAGTTATTCGGGACAGACTCATAGCCGACAGAGACAATGCTAATTATGTTCAGGGAAAATCAAATCTTTGGCCCAACGCGTCGCCACCGAAGAGGAAAAGCATTAATAATTCTGTCAAGATGGATAGTGGCAAATCTAAAGCCCCCACCTCAAATATCTCGAAACCCGTTTTTTCCGAATTAAAAAAAGAGTTGAAAAAAGAAAGGCTTGCTAAAAAAGATAAGTTCCCATTGGAAAATATAGCCAAACCAAAATTGAAGAATATTTCTAGTCAGTTTGTTGGAAAAGAAGCTGCACCTAAGCTTCGCTTTAATATCCCAAAAGACACCAATGAAGAGGACAATCGCGCTAAAGGCAAACTGAAGTTTAAGTTTGTTGATGTTGCAGCTAATCATGGGGCGCAGGCGATCTTTTTTGGCCATGGTTCGTCAAGGCTTTCGAAGAGCGACATGGAGATAATAAAAAATATAGCAAACGAGGCGATTACGACAAATGCAGTCGTTCATGTTAAAGGCCACGCTTCAATGCGAACCAGGAATATGGATCCTATTCAACATGCTTTAGCGAATTTCAATATTTCTATAAAACGGGCTAATGCTGTTGCAAAAGCACTCATAAGTCATGGAGTGCCTGCCGGTAGATTAATCATAGATGCTGTTGGGGCAAGTGAACCAGTGAGTACAGAGGCAATGCCCTCCGGAGAGAGGGCAAACCGACGAACTGAAATATCTCTTTCCGCAACATAGAATAACCGGTTATAAGTTAAAAATTAATTAATGGGGGATGCTTGGTGTTAAGTTTAAAATTTATGAACAATTCGGTTAAAGTTAATGCCTGAAGCATTGAAAGTAGGGATAGCAGGGCTGGGAACAGTTGGTTCGGAAACATTTAGAATTTTAACTGAACAGAGCGATTTTTTATCCCCTAGATCTGGAAAAAAAATTGAGGTGACAGCTGTTTCTGCAAAAAACAAAATAGCGGAAAGGGGCATAGACCTCTCTAAAGTTCATTGGATTGATGACGCACGAGACTTGTGCCACCGCGCAGATGTAGATGTAATTGTTGAGTTAATTGGGGGGTCCGAAGGTATAGCCAAGGAGATTGCCGAACTTGCACTAAAAAATGGGAAGTCGCTTATAACGGCTAATAAAGCCTTGATTGCTCATCATGGAGATGCGATTGGCAAAAAAGCTGAAGAAATGAATTTGAAGCTGGGGTATGAGGCAGCTGTTGCCGGTGGAATACCGATAATAAAAACTTTAAGAGAAGGGTTGGCCAGTAATAAGTTTACGCGACTTTATGGTATCCTAAACGGCACCTGTAATTATATTTTAACAACAATGCGAGAAACAGGACGTGACTTTAATGATGTTCTCGAGGATGCGCAAAAATTAGGGTATGCGGAAGCTGATCCATCCTTTGATATTGATGGCATCGACGCAGCCCATAAACTGGCTATTTTAACTTCAATAGCATTTCAGACGCGAATTAATTTTGATAGTGTTCATACTGAAGGCATCAGATTTATTGCACCCATAGATCTTGAATTATCAGCAGAACTGGGTTTTCGTATAAAATTGTTAGGAATAGCAGAAAAAAAACTTGAAGGAATTCAACAAAGAGTCAGGCCGTGCTTAGTGCCAATAAACTCCCCAATAGCTCAAGTAGAAGGTGTTTTTAACGCGGTGGCCGCAGAAGGTGACGGCGTTGGTCTGTCTCTATCCTTTGGTCGTGGCGCTGGTGCTGGTCCAACAGCGTCGTCTGTCATAGCGGATATTCTGGATTTAGCCTCGAATAGGAGAACACCTAATTTTGGTGTCAATGAACATGACTTGGAAGACGGAAATCCAATTAAGGTTGATTGTCTGCACGGATCTTATTATTTAAGACTAAAAGTCGTCGATAGACCTGGTGTTTTAGCCGATTTAACAGCAATTTTCAGAGATAAAAATGTCTCAGTCGAGGCGATATTGCAGAGAGGCCGGGACCCTGAAGAATTGGTTCCTGTTGTTTTAACAACACATGAGACAAGTGAGTCAGCTATTCTGAGTTCTATAAAAGAGTTTCAAAAGCTGGACAGTGTAGCGGAAAGCCCCAAAATATTACCCATTGAGAACTTTACCGCGGACTAAATTTAATTCCTAGATTAATGAGGAGCAGAAATGGTGGAAGAAAACGGTGATGGGTCTCTAACATTGGATAGAAATTTAGCTCTGGAAGCAGTCAGAGTTACTGAAGCAGCCGCTCTTGCAGCCTCTAAATTGATGGGGCGAGGTGATGAGAAAGCGGCGGATCAGGCAGCAGTTGACGCTATGAGGAGGGCCTTAAATGCGCTTGATATCGATGGTACGGTAGTAATCGGAGAGGGTGAGCGCGATGAAGCTCCAATGCTTTATATAGGAGAAGAAGTTGGGAGAGGGGGGCCAAAAATTGATATCGCCCTTGACCCCTTGGAAGGAACCACCATCACCGCAAAAGGCGGGCAAAATGCGTTGGCGGTTATTGCAATGGCATCACGTGGTGGTTTTCTAAATGCTCCTGACGTTTATATGGATAAAATCGCAGTGGGTGGCGGGTTACCAGATGGAATTGTCGATCTTGATAATACTGTAGAAGATAATATAAATAATTTAGCGAAAGCAAAAAATGTCGATGCTTCAGATATAGTTGTATGTATTTTGGACCGTCCGCGCCATTCAGAGGTAATAGATGCTGTTCGGCAAGCGGGAGCCAGAATAATGTTAATTTCTGATGGAGATGTATCTGGAGTGATAGCAACAGCACAGGAAGAGGCCGGCGTCGACCTTTATCTTGGATCCGGCGGTGCTCCCGAAGGTGTATTAGCCGCAGCGGCTTTAAGGTGTATCGGGGGGCAAATGCAAGGTCGTTTGCTGTTTCGAAACGATGATGAAATATCGAGGGCTCGAAAATGGGGGATCCAAGATTTAAATAAAAAGTATATATTATCGGAGCTTGCTAAAGGTGATGTTATGTTTGCTGCGACGGGAGTTACTAGTGGAACAATGTTAAAGGGTGTTCGGCGGTTCTCTGGTGGAGCGGATACACACTCGATAATTATGAGATCAAGCACTGGAACGGTTCGAACAATAGAAGCGCATCATGATTGGGGAAGAAAACCAATTTCGGCTGACCTGAAAGTCTGATACCTATTATGGAATGTGTACTTAATGTTACATGTTCTGTTTCGAAAAAAAAATGGGTTCAAAGAACTGGAAAAGTTCACAACCCTGACAGGATTATATCGGCTATAATTCAACGTCATCAACTCCCAGAAGTAATCGCTCGTTGTTTGGTAGGCCGAGATGTTAATCTAGATGATATTGATTTATTTTTGTCGCCGACAATGAAAGATAGTATGCCGGAACCACATTGTCTAAAAGGCATGCAAGAAGCCGTTGACACCTCAGTTCAAAAGATTATTGAGGGGGGTAGTATAGGGTTATTTGCCGATTACGATGTTGACGGAGCCAGCTCAGCTGCTTTACTCACGCGTTTTTTTAAAATGCTTAACATTGAGACGATATTGCATATTCCAGACAGAGTAGAAGAGGGATATGGCCCAAATAATATTGGCTTCAGCAAATTAAAAGCAGCCGGTGCCAAGTTGATTTTCACTCTAGACTGCGGCATTTTGGCTTTCGAGGTTCTAAAAAAAGCTTCAAATGACGGTTGTGAGGTTATTGTAATTGATCACCATATGGCTGAGGCTGATCTCCCTAAAGCCAAATCAATAATAAACCCAAATAGGCTCGATGACGATTCGGAATTGGGTGAACTTGCTGCTGTCGGTGTATGTTTCTTATTTTTGGTAGCCCTTAATCGACGGTTACGAGAGATTGGCTGGTACGATAAGGGATTAACCGAGCCAAATTTGTTAAAGTTACTGGATCTAGTGGCGCTAGGGACCGTCTGCGATGTGGTTCCTTTGAGAGGTTTGAATAGAGCTTTTGTATCTCAGGGTTTGAAAGTTATTGGCAATAGATCAAATTTAGGACTTCGGATTTTATCAGATTTAGCAAAAATAGAGAAAAAAACAGATGCTTATCAATTAGGATTTGTGCTGGGACCAAGAATCAATGCTGGTGGAAGAGTGGGGTTACCGGATGCTGGGGCCAGATTATTGTCATCAAACGACCCATTGGAGTCGTTAGAATTGGCTAAAATACTGGATGCAAATAACTCAACGCGAAAAGAAATCGAAGCATTGGTTTTAGAAGAAGCAATTCTGCAAGTAGAGAAAAATCATCTAGAAGACAGCGTATTGGTTGTTAGTGGGAAAAATTGGCACCCAGGGGTAATTGGAATTATTGCGGCGCGTTTAAAGGAGAAATACAATAGACCGGCCTGTGTTATAAGTTTAATTGGTGATTCAGGGAAAGGCTCTGCCAGGTCAGTGTCTTTGTGGGACCTTGGCGCTAATATCATGTCAGCTCTTCAATCGGGTTTATTAAGTGCAGGAGGCGGGCATGCGATGGCGGCAGGTTTTTCTATTGAGAAACAAAAGATAAATTTACTCCGTGATTTTTTGTGTAACCGTTTTTCAGAACGTGTTGAATTAACTGGTAAACTTCCCGAACTTAAATTGGATGGCGTTTTATCTGTCGGGGGAGTCAAAGAAGACATTATCAAGGCATTAGGTGTTCTCGAACCATTTGGTTCAGACAATCCTGAACCGATTTTTGGATTACCATCGGTTAGGGTTACTTATTCTTCGGTAGTAGGCGACAGCCATATACGTTGCAACTTAAAATCACCTGATGGTGCAACTCTCAAAGGGATTGCATTTCGAGCTCTTGATACTGAAATAGGTGAAGTACTGCTAAATCATAACAATGCCAATTTAAATGTGGCCGGAAAAATAAGAGAGAACAATTGGCAAGGTCGGAATAGTAGTCAAATAATTATAGAAGACATTGCGTTAGCAAACTAGCTTAGCATTTTAGTAGAGCTGGATTTTCGTTTTGTCATTTGGGATTCCGAAAATATAATACGAGAAATTGTCGCGCTTTTTCAAATTAAACTTCTTTCATCAAAAATGTTGTGTTTCTATTGATTTTGGGGAACGCATCTAGTAAAAGTTCGTTAGTATGCGACCCCTTCGTCTAGAGGCCTAGGACACTGCCCTTTCACGGCGGCAACACGGGTTCGAATCCCGTAGGGGTCGCCACTTTCCGATACAATATGTAGCGTATTTTTAAAAGCGTAGGGTTTCTGCGTTTTTGGGTGTATAACTGTTACCCATTTTGTATCATTTTGTGATATTTCGTTCATTTGTGTTTGAGAATTTTAGGTAACATCTAGGTAACCAAAAACATCCTTCAACCATGCATCCATCTTGTCTACTTTGGTAGAAGAACGGTTTTTACCAAATCCTCCACCATCCATAAAACTCCCAAATCTTCCACCATGGGGTTATTGCGTTGATGAGGCTTTGAGCGCCAGGGCTTCCCTGTTCGGCGGCAAGTTTTTCATAGTACCTCGCTTTACGGAGGTCTCTCTTAACGCCCCATCCTTGGAGTGTTCCCCTGTAATTTCCCGCAAGTTTCCAAGAAGCGATATGATCTCCATTTCCAGAGGCTTGATCTAGCAATTTCACGGCTTCCTCGAAGTTACCTTTTCTGGCTTCTGAAGAAGCTAAATTTCTCTGTGTGATTCCTTTTTCCAAATCAGCACTCCAACTCATCCCCGCACTTCCAAGAAGGATGATGAGGGATAGGCAGAATGGGACTAATAATTTTTTCATAGTTCAAGTCCCTCCAAGAATGATGGTGAGGATCAGGCAGAGTGTTGCTGTCAGGTTTCTCATATAAAAAAAAACTAGCAGAGATTTGCTGGGATTAGAAGCGGAAATGGGTGGAGTAACGTTACTCGAGAAAGACAAACGCAACGACCCTGCACTGTTACGTATTTCATCGACTGCTGTGAAGTGGTACACACTTGCTGCAGAAAACGGATATGCTGAAGCCCAGAGCAGTCTGGCTGCGATGTATGTCTCCGGTATAGGAATTGCACAAGATTATGTCTACGGTCATATGTGGGTACAACTTGCTGCCGCCCAGGGAAATGAGTCAGCAAAAGCGTGGAAAGACAGTGAAATTTTCAAGAAAATGACCCCATCCCAACTTGAAACCGCAAAGAAACTTGCTCGTGAATGTGTCCGTAAGAACTATAAAGGGTGTTGAATCGGGAAATCTCTAATTTCAACAAACAAAAAGCTAATTCGACAAGTAACCTCGGGTACGGAGGTAGAGCAGTCCTAGAAGCAACGGGTTTGAATCCCGCAGGTGATTTAAATGAACGTGAATATTTCGTGAACAAAGTATGTGAAGAAAACTCGTTTTGAGAATTACCTAGTAAAAACAGATAGTTATAAGGCGTAGTTAAAAGGTATGATTCCCGTAGGGGTCGCCACTTTCCGATACAATTTATAGCTAATTTTACAAAAAACCTGCTTTCTGCGGTTTTCGGCTGTATCACTGCGCCTTAACTTGTTTCACTTTGTTGTATTTCGTTCGTTAGTGATCAATTCTGTGTGGCAAGCAAAAATATTAAGAAAGCATATTTTAATAATCGGGCAGGAAAATTAGTTAGTTTTGAAATAATGTTAAAATTTTGAGTTATTGTATGTTGATTAGTTGATCTTAAATTCAGTAAATGGTATTTGAAGAGTATAAGCATAATTCTGGCGGAGGAGTTCTCTATGTCTAAAATTATTGAGTCGCGTTTTGGAACGCTGGTTGATACGCGAAGAGTAGCATTAGGGGCGGCATCGAACGTCGTTAAAAAGGGCGCGTTTTATGTGTTCAGCATTCGACTAGAAGCGGACGATATTAGAGAGTATAGCTTCACAAATAGACAGCGAGCAGTTAGTGCGAGAGAAGTCTTAGTTGGTCACTTAGAACAAAAAATCATCCATAACCAGAAGCAAAAAGCCGTCTGAAATTCTTTCAACAAAGAGTAAAATATTAGCTTTAACTTTGGTTCACGAGGCAGAATAATAGCGGTTTCTATAATCGGCAGTTGCCAATTATAGAAACTAAGTGTTGCCTATGGCGCTTTTAGAACAGGCTGTGGTTAAATTACCCTCGGAAATTGGTGGATCATATAAGCCCAATTGATATTGGTGATTGGATTTATTATGAAAATTAAAACAGTAAAAGCTAAATGGATACATGTCCCGATTCCGGAGAAACAGCAGCACCGATCAGACTTTGGTGTTGTAGCGTCATTTGATATGACTTTGATAAGAATAGAAACCGAGTGTGGTTTGATTGGTCATGGGGAAGCCAAAGCTACAGTTGCTAGCGCAGGTGATAATCGAGCTTTAAGCGTAATGATTGAACAAGAATTAGGTCCAGCACTTGTAGGCCAAGACTGTCGCCAGATTTCAAAGCATTGGGAAAATTTGTATAATGGAGTGCGTGGGCATTACGCACTCGACCGTGGCCATGTTTTTCCAATTTTGGGCCGCAGAGGGATCACTATTTCTGCCATTAGTGGGATAGATATGGCGCTATGGGATCTACTTGGACAATCTCTAAACGCTCCAGTTTGGCAGTTATTGGGAGGCCGCCGTCACGAGAGAATGCCCGCGTATGCATCTGGAGGTTGGGCTGATGTCGATAATATAGGACAGCAGTTAAAATCTTATATCGACAGAGGTGGCTTCAAAGCGGTTAAAATGAGGATTGGGGTAGCTGATGGCGAAGTAAGACATTCCGTTGAAAGAGTGGAGGCAGCGCGGGAAGCATTAGGCCAAGATGTTGATATAATGTGTGATGCACACGGGACGTACACCGTGTCTGAAGCTAAAAGGTTTTGCCGGATGGTGGAAGAATTAAATATTGCCTGGTTTGAAGAGCCAGTGACGGCCGACGATAAGAAGGGTTTAAAGGAAGTGCGGGCGAGCACCGATATCCCGATAGCAACAGGAGAAAACGAGGCGACCCGTTTTGCATTTCGTGATCTAGCGGATCTCAGAGCTGCTGATATATTTCAACCTGATTTGGCAATTTGCGGGGGAATCACAGAGGCTATGAGGATTGCAGCTATAGCTAGTGCCAACCAAATTCTTTTAGCACCACATTTATGGGGAGGGGCCCTAATGTTTGCTGCAGGTTTGCAAGTATGCGCTGCATCACCAGCAGCTCATATAATAGAGTATTCACTCGGAGCTAACCCCATATTATTTGAGTTAGCGGAACAGGGACCGGTGCTAAAGGACGGTATGGTAGAGATTCCTGATAGGCCCGGGCTGGGTGTGAAGATTAATTACGATTTCGTTAAGGAATATACTGTTTAATAATTCGGTTCTTTATTTTTTAACTTAATTAGAGCCCGATGAATATTTTTCCAAAGAACGTCAACATCAACTGAAGGGTTAGCTGCTACGTTTCTGATCCAAAATTGATTCTTGTACTCGATAAATGATGCCGAACCAGTTGGTAAGAGTGAGAATAGTTCCTTCGTTTGATTATGCGTATTGAGACGCCACAAAACAACACCGGTAGTTGGTTTGTTAAAAACTGTTATTTCCGAGTTTTCATTGAGTTTTTCCCATAATTGAATAGATAGATTCATCGATCTTTCTAAGCGTTCAATTAATCCAGTTTTTCCCCAAGCTATCAGCGTAGCCATTAATGGGAGAGCAATAGCTCCATGTGAACCTAAAATGCCAACATTTTTAGTTGTTAAATAACCGCTACTCGCGCTGATGGTTTTATTCGCTTTGCACACATCTTTGAAAAATATAAGTCCAGACTCTTTTGGTTGAAAAAACCATTTATGTCCAGATATCGATACTGAGTCAGCGTTCTCTATACCATCTAAAATATTAGTGAAATTTTCAGATAGCCGTAAAGGCCCAGCCCAAGCTGCATCGATATGTAGCCATGCGGCTTCTTTTTTCACGCTTAGGTCATCTATTGCTCCAGATGCGGTTGTCCCGGCTGTTAGTACTAGAGCAGATGTTGATAGATCCTGGGGAATTTCATTTATATCGATCTCGCCTTTAAGGTTTGTATTTAGTTTCAATAACTTGAGGCCTAAAATATTCGCAGCTTTCTGGATTGATAAATGAGAATCCATTGAAGTGACTATTCTATCGATGCGTGCAGTATCTCGAGCTACCCACAATGCCGTTAAATTGGATATAGTTGATCCCGGGGTCATATGGCCACCTGTCATATTATAAAATGGAGCAAGCCATTTTATAACGTGTTTTTCAAATATTGCCGCTTTAGGAGAAACATCAGGATGCAGTAAATTCTGATTTAATGATGCATTCCAAAGCGTTGTGATCCATGTGATCCAGGGAGTAGGAGGGTCCATATGCGCAAAGGCATGGGCAGCCCCAAGATGAGCCGCTCCACCGAATACTGCGGGTGCTAACGCTTCTATTGTTTTTCTTTCCCCCATACCAAACTCGGGTAACTGTTCAAAACATAACTCATCTGTTGAATTTGTAAAATTTTCAACAAGTGGTTTAATGCCAGCTAAGAGATCAAGATGCGTAGGTTGAAAGCTTTTATCGTCCATCAGATGGCTAACTATCCCTTTGTAGACGTTTTTCAGCGTGTAAAAGATATATCCCGCTGACAATTAAAATTGCTGCTCCGACTAATACCAAATTTCCGGGAATATCCCCCCATACTATAAAACCAATTATAACAGCCCAAAGTAAACTGCTATATTTAAACGGTGATATTAATCCCACCTCACCAAGACGAAAAGCCTCAATCATAAGATATTGAGCCAAACCAACCAGAATACTTGAGCATAAAAATAGCCAAAGGTGTCCGAATTGGAACTCAGACCAACCAAAAGGGTAAGTAAAGTATCCTGTAAGGGTTATGAGAAACATACTGGTAAGTAGGATAGCAAAAGAACTTTCAGAGCCCGTAATTTTTCTTGTAATGACGTCTCTTATGGCCCCAAAAAATGCTGCACCAAGGGGGGCGAGAACCGCAATCTTAAAAGCGTCTCCAGTTGGTTGAACAATTATAATTACTCCTAGGAAACCAAATAAAATGGCTACCCATCTGTGAAATCCTACTCGCTCTTTTATCCAGACAATAGCCAGCAAAGTGGTTAATAATGGAGCGGCAAACGCTATCGCTATAGCATCAGCAATTGGTAGATAGCTTAACCCAGTTATAAAGCAAAACGTCGAACCTGTCATTGCCGCTGCTCGATAAAAATTATTGGGCCATGAATAAACTTTAAGGTTAAATCGTTTTTTTGCTAAAATTAAAAATAGAATAAGGATGGCCAGGATACAGCTACCTCTCAAGGCCATAACTTGGCCTACAGGATAGGACTCTGTTAAATATTTAGCCATGCCATCATTTATTGTTAGGGCTAACGCTCCGCCTATCATGCAAAGAATGCCTTTTATAGATGAAGTTTGAATCCTATTTTTAAAAGATGAGAGCATTCGGAGACAATTAGCATGAAGGTTTCTTAATCCAAAGACTTAAACATGATTAATTGATTATTCATGTTGGTTATTGGCAATGTTTGTCTGGAATGTTATCAGGGCGTATGATTCAAATAACTGCAATGACATATCGGATCGCAGGTCGTATCCTGTTTGAAAATGCATCGGCAACCGTCCCGAAAGGCCATAAAATTGGGTTAATAGGACGAAATGGCTGCGGAAAATCGACATTACTAAAGCTGTTGACTGGAGATTTGCTTCCCGATGCGGGTAGTATAACTGTAAACGGTATAAAAGATTCTATAAATGGAATAGGGACGGTGAGTCAGGAGGCTCCTGGGGGGGATGAAACCCCACTGGAATTTGTGCTATCCGCGGATAAAGAGCGAGCGGATCTTATCAAAAGGGCTGAGATTGAAAAGGATCCCGTTTGTATTGCCGAAATACAGACGCGGTTGATAGACATCGGCGCACATTCGGCACCATCGAAGGCTGCCACTATTCTGGCTGGACTAGGTTTTGATAATGAAGCTCAAAATGAGCCATTATCAAACTTCTCAGGAGGCTGGAGAATGCGGGTGGCTATTGCGGCTCTTTTGTTGGCAGAACCAGACGTTTTGCTACTTGACGAACCAACTAACCATCTTGATTTAGAGGCGACTATTTGGCTTGAATCACATTTAAAAGCATACCCTAACACATTAATTATCGTGAGCCACGACCGTGGGTTATTAAATAGGTCTGTTAACGGGATCCTGCATGTGGAAGCGAATAATATAACATATTACAGTGGTGGCTATGATAGATTTGAAAAACTGCGTGAGGAGAAATTGGCGCTTCAAGAGGCAATGGCTAGAAAACAAGACGCTCAAAGAAAACATATGGAAAAATTTGTAGAGCGATTTCGATATACCGCTAGTAAAGCGAGGCAGGCTCAAAGTAGATTAAAAGCGCTTGAAAAAATGGGATCTAGCACCACTAAATTAATAGAGGGAAATACTGTTTTCAAGTTCCCAGAACCGGAACTGCTCCCCCCTCCATTGGTGACATTAGAGAAGGTTTCTGTGGGATATGTAAATAATTTGCCTGTTTTGAGTAATATTAATCTACGTTTAGATGCGGACGATAGAATTGGGTTTCTTGGTCAAAATGGAAACGGGAAGTCCACGTTAGCAAAATTAATAGCAAATCGATTAGAAAAAATGAGTGGCGAAAGCCATAGAGCGGCTAAATTAAAAGTAGGGTTCTTTGCCCAGCATCAAGTGGAGGATCTAGAGTTAGAAGACACAGCAACAGAACATATGGCTAGATTAATGCCCTCAGCGGCTATTGATAAAGTTCGTGCCAGACTTGGTGGGGTTGGCTTATTACAGGACAAACAAACTACGAAAGTTAAATTTTTATCAGGGGGGGAGAAAGCGCGATTGACCATTGCTCTTATCACTCATGATAATCCGCATGTTCTAATTTTAGACGAACCGACTAATCATTTAGATATTGATGCTCGAGATGCTTTGGTAGCTGCGTTAAACACGTATAAGGGGGCAGTCATACTTATAAGTCATGATCGGCGTTTACTGGAATTAACCGTTGATAGATTATGGTTGATTGCGGATGGCACTGTTAACCCCTTTAATGGCGATTTAGATGACTACGCTTCTTGGCTTAAAGATAAAGTGAAGGAGAACGCAGGGAACTTAGTTAAAAAGGTTAAAGATGAGCAGAGCCAAATACACCAAAAGACTAGCAAAAAAGAGCAACGAAAAGCCGCAGCTGATAAAAGAAAAGCTACCTCTGAGTTAAGAAAAAAAATATTAGAATTAGAAAAACAGATAACGGTGCTTTCTAACAAAAGAGATGAAGTATTAATAATCTTGGGGGACACTGAAACCTACGAAATGAGTACAAGTGACCTAAAACAAATTATTATGAAAAAGGAGCGCATCGATAACGAATTAAAAGTCGTTGAAACCAAATGGGTGGAAGCATCCGAAGCATTAGAACTGGTGATATAAAAATCTAGATAATATTTAATGAAGAGATTACTTTAAACAGGGGCATCCTTCGAAGATTGGCAAAAAATGTTAAAAAATATATCTGCAAAACAACTATGTGAAATGATAGAGGGGCCCGAGGAATTAGCCTTAATCGATGTCAGGGAAGAAGGCGATTTTGGCATGGCGCATATTCTTCTATGCGCGAATATTCCGTTAAGTTATTTGGAAATTAGAATGCCAGACTTAGTTCCGAGGAAAGCAACACCAATCGTTATATGCGACGAAGATGGGATAGACGCTCAAACAGCCGCGCAAAAACTTGAACGTTTCGGTTACACAGATTTGAGTGTTCTTGAAGGTGGAGTGAAAGAGTGGGGGAAAGCTGATTTCGAAATATTCAGCGGTCTTAACGTTCCAAGTAAAGCTTTTGGAGAGTTTATCGAGCATGCGTACGGTACTCCCTCCGTTTCGGCAGAGGAACTGAAGGCCATGATGGATAATAAAGAAGATATCATTGTCTTGGACTCACGTCCGATGTCAGAGTTTAATGTAATGAACATCCCTACCGGTATAGATATGCCTGGTGCGGAACTTGTTCATCGAGTACAGGACACTGATATTTCTTCGGATACCACAATTGTTGTGAATTGTGCAGGCCGGACACGAAGCATTATTGGCGCACAGTCATTAATCAACGCAGGTGTTTCAAATAAAGTAGTCGCTCTAAGAAATGGAACAATGGGGTGGCATTTAGCTGGTTTCAAACTAGAGCATGGAATGGATAGACCACCGCCTCCAGTGTCGTCCGCGGGACATAAAAAGGCTTTAACTGGAGCAGAAGCTGCAGCTAAAAAGTTTGGAGTGAACAAGATAAAACAGGAGACATTAGATCAATGGAGGAATGAGCAAAAAGAGCGCACACTATGTATTTTAGACGTTCGAACAGAGGAAGAGTTTAAAATTAGTCACATCTCGGACTCTCGGCATGCTCCAGGAGGACAATTAGTTCAAGCAACGGATGTGTATGTAGCAACACAAAAAGCCCGTGTTGTTCTGGTGGATGATCTCATGGTTCGTGCATTAATGACAGCAAGTTGGTTAATGCAACTAGGTTGGTGCGAGGTATACGTTCTAGAAACTGGTTTTGAGGGACAGGCAATGTCGTCTGGTCAGAGAATTGCCCCCTGTTTTGGACTGGAAAAGCACAAGATCAATTTTGTGACACCAAGCGAGGCGCTGACCGCTCAAGAAAGTGGGTCTACAATTGTATGTCTTGATAAGAGTCTTAGTTGCAGGGAGAAGCACCCAAAAGGAGCGTGGTTCAGCATTAGAAGTAAGCTAACCAAGGATATAAAGAGAAATGAGATTAATACCCCCCTAATTTTCATTTCCACCGATATCAAAATTTCGGTCATGGCAGCCCTTGATATGAAAGATTTCCCCGCTGGTGTATCAGTCGTAGAAGGCGGTATAAATGCATGGGAGGCCGCCGGATTAACTTTAGAAGGCGGGTTAAATAACGTGTTATCCGTTCCCAATGACGTTTACCTGAGAGCTTACGATCGCGAGGACCCGGTTGAGGTTGAAAAAGCAATGAATGATTATTTAAATTGGGAGTTAGGTTTAGTAGAGCAAATCGCACGACCGGGAGGTATGAAATTTGAGGTATTTCCTGATTAAGTGATTGATCTTTGAGTATTCATCTAGACCTCAATGTCCTAAAACCTCTATCGCTGTCGACTTGAATAAGGCATAGACAACCCCACCAGGAGTTAATTTAAGAGTTGTCACACTGGTTTTAGTCAAACGTGCCCAAAAAATAGTATTTTTTACAATTAAACTTAAATCAACGAAGCCTTCTTCGCTTGGTTCAATGGTTTTAATCTTTACCTCAAAGATGTTAGCTATACTGATATCTTGGGGTTGTTCAATTGATACCGCTATGTCTTGTGCACGTATCCTAACTCGGACGTGGGAACCTACTGGCTTGTTTAAAATGGTAGTTGTTATTAATCCACCATCGAACCCTAATTTAGTAACACTTGTATTGCGGTCATTATTCTCAATTATACATTTAATAAATGAGCTTTTAAGGTTCTCTCCAAAATAAGGTGTCATTTTAGGATTGTTTATAATTTTATCAACAGGACCTTGTTCCAAAACCTTCCCATTTTCTAATAAAACAAGTGTATCTGCCAAGTTCATAATCTCTTGAATTTGATGCGATACATATATAATTGGAATATTTAAAATATCTTTCAATTTCGATATGTATGGTAACAATTCTTGCTTGCGTGCAGCGTCTAAGGCCGCTAGTGGTTCGTCCATTAGGAGGAGTTGTGGAGAGCAGAGCAGCGCTCGTCCGATTGCAACTCTTTGTCGTTCTCCGCCAGACAGTGAAACTGGTTTTCTATGAAGGAATTTAGTTAAACCTAGTAATTCTATTGTTTCTTTTTGAGAGGGGAAAGGATCAATATTTGGTTTCAGGCCGTATAGCAGATTTTCTTTGACTGTCAGATGAGGAAAAAGCCGGCCTTCTTGAAAGACGTATCCTAGGCCCCGTTTTTCTGTTGCGACATTGATCCCTTTGTCGGAATCGAATAGCGCTTTACCATTAATTGAAACGAGACCATGATTAGGTTTAATAAGCCCGGATAAGACGTTGATAGTAGTGGTTTTTCCAGATCCCGACTGGCCAAATAAAGCCGTTACTCCGGTTCCAGGGAGTTCGAGATCAAGTTGCAGAGTGAAGCCTTCACGATCCACATTAAATTTTGCTTCAATCAATCGCGTTCTCCTGCGTTTAAACCGAGGCGCTTATTGACCCGTCTTGCCAAAACATCTGAGGCGATAAGTGCTCCAAATGCTAATATTAAAGAAATTATTAGTAATCGAATAGCTGGAGTTTGATCTCCTGGGATCTGAGTAAAGTTATACAGGGCGAGAGGTAGCGTTTGCGTTTCTCCAGGGATATTAGATACAAATGTTATTGTGGCGCCGAACTCGCCAAGACTTCTAGCAAAAGCTAGAATAGTGCCTGCTATCACGCCAGGGAGAGACAGAGGGAGCGTAATAGTGAAAAAAACCTTTATGTTGTTCGCCCCTAAAGTTCGGGCTGCGGCCTCCAAGCCTTTATCTATGGAGTCTAATGAAAGGCGAACCGCTCTAACCATAAGCGGGAAAGCCATAACGGCAGATGCTATCGCGGCTCCCTTCCATGAGAATGCTATCGTTATATCAAAAGTTTGAAAAAGCCATTCTCCAATTATTCCTCGTTTGCCCAGTAAAATAAGAAGGATGTAACCAACTACGACAGGGGGCATTACCAGTGGAAGGTGGACCAAACCATCTAGAAGCCATTTTCCCGGAAATGAAGCTCTCGATAAAATGAAGGCCACAGTGACACCAATTGGTAAGCAGATAGCAATACTAAAAAGAGCTACTTTTAGAGTTAAATAAAATGCATCTATCTCAATTTGAGTTAAAGTTAACACGTTTAATCCGGTTCGAATCCAAAGTTTGAAAAAATCTCCAACCCTTTTGGAGATGTGAAAAAATTATAAAGTTTATTTGCTACATCGATATCTTGCACATTTTTATGGATTCCAAGCGGATACTGGATTTTTGCATGCACATTATTGGGAATTTTCCATTTCAATTTAACATAAGGGGACGCTTTTGCATCTGTCTGATAAACAATCCCCAACGGTGTTTCTCCTCGCTCCACTAACGCTAAAGCAGCTCGGACATTTGCCGATTGGGCTAGTTTATTTTGCAATTGGTCCCAGATTTTAAGGTTTTTCAGGGCTTGTTTCGAATAAATTCCTGCTGGCACAGCTGAAATTTCTGCAACCGCTATTCTATCATTTTTGATGTATTTGGCTATATCTGTGGCGGAAGTTATATTAACTCCTGTAGCATATTTTTTAGACGAAATTATTACAAGTCGATTAGAAAAAGCGTTTTTATGCTTTGTTATGAGATCTGCATTTATAACCTCTTGCATCCAAGCCTTGTTAGCCGATAAAAAAAGTGTGGCGGGTGCACCGTCGATAATTTGACGAGCTAAAGCCGATGTAGCGCCATAGACGGCAGAGACTTGAACATTATCTTGTTTTGGAAATTGCTTTATTAACTCGTCCACAGCGTTTCTAGTACTCGCCGCGGCGTAAATATATATCTTGGTTTTGCTGGTACTAGGCGTTGATTGAGTTAAAAATAATCCTTGAACGAGCAAAAGAAGAACTAGAGTTTTACCAAATAAGTACAAATTGTGCCTCGGGTTGAGTTGAAGTAAGTGATACAATAGCAAGCGATAATAAAGGTTAAAATCTACTTATGAAAGGGCAGATTTGATGAGCTTTTACCATGATGGAAATAGGAGATTACAGGATCGTTTTGACGGCAGGCAGTTGGCTGATAGTTTAGAGCGAAATCGCAGGCACAGTACTTTTTCTATTGATGATTGTAAATTCATTGAAAATGCTTCTTTCTTTTTTTTAGCCACCACCTCTGGCAAAGTTGTGGACTGCTCTTTTAAGGGTGGTTTGCCTGGCTTCATAAAAGTAACTGGACCAAATAGTTTATCTTTCCCTGACTACGATGGAAACTCAATGTACCGGAGCTTGGGTAATATTTTGGAAAATGAAAATGTTGGGTTACTATTTTTAAACTTTGATGGTGGTAAAGAAAGAATGAGGATTAATGGGACCGCTAAACTTGATTATCATGAAGAAAGATTAAAAGAATTTGATGGTGCTAAATTGATTGTTGATATAACTGTAATCAATATATTCCCTAATTGTCCAAGATATATACCTCAATTAGAAAATTTAGAAATTTCGGATCATGTACCTCGGGCGGGGCATGTGCCGCCAGAAGCAGAGTGGAAATTTAGAGATTATGCCAAACCTTACTTGCCTCGATCGGAGAAGAAGAGGCTTTTTAATGAAGATAATTAGTTATTTTTTGATCGAAGTTGGGTTTCAAACCAAGTTAAGTCATTCTTAATGCTTTCTGCAGCCTTCTTTTCTATTGATAAATACCGTTTAAGCATTTCTTTCCCTAAAGGACTAAGATAAGCCCCTCCGCCACCCTTGCCACCGGGCGATTTAGAAACTATCTCGGCATTAAAATCATCGTTAATGCTATCTACCAAGCGCCAAGCCTTTCGGTAGGACATACCCATTTCTCGGGCGGCGGCAGAAATTGACCCTGTGCTATCAATTCGTTCCAACAAAGATGCTTTTCCCGGCCCGATAGCAATAGTATCTCCTATCAGCAATCGAATGCGGGGTGTCGGCATCGTCATTGCTTCACACGCTACTGGACGCCGGATATATCTGTTAGACGATCGAGCCCGGCGCCTAGATCATCAATTAAGTCATCAATGTCTTCGAGGCCAGCATGTACCCTAAGAACTTGTCCTTTCTCATCCCAATCGGTTGCGGTGCGATAATCTTTGGGAGAGGCGGGTATTATCAAACTTTCAAAGCCCCCCCAACTGGCACCCATGCCGTATAGTTCCAGTCCATCCAACATCGCAGCAAGTGCCGCTCGCTGATAATTTTCCTTGAGGACAAATGAAAACAAACCGCTTGCGCCTGAAAAATCCCTCTTCCATATTTCGTACCCAGGATTTGATGGTAGTGCGGGATGTAAAACCTGTTTGACCTCTGGCCGTCCTTCCAACCAAGCTGCTAATTCTATCCCATTTTTCTGATTTTGTTCCATTCTAACAGCCATAGTCCTTAGCCCGCGTTGCGCTAAGTAAAGGTCATCAGGACCAGAAACATTTCCATGCACCTGTGCCATTTCTCGAGTTGCCTCGGCCCAATCATTGTTGGCTACAATAATTCCCATCATAACATCGGAATGCCCACAGATATATTTGGTAACAGCCTCAATAACGATATCGATACCTTTGGAAAAGGCGTCAAAGTAAAGTGCGCTTGCCCAGGTGTTATCCATTAAAACAGTTGCTCCAATTTTATGGGCTGCTGCCGCAATCGCCGGTATATCTGAAACCTCAAATGTCTGCGATCCGGGACTTTCCGTGTAAACTGCAACTGTATTTTGCTTAAATAAATCTTTGATATTTCCAGCTATTAAAGGATCGAAGAATGTCGTTTCTATTCCAAATTTAGTCAAGAATCCTGTTGAGAAATTTCTTGCAGGCCCATAGACGTTATCAGTCATCAGGATATGGTCCCCCGGCTTAACACATGCAAGTATGCTGTTCGTAACAGCTGCCAGACCCGATGAAACAGCGACGGCGCCTTGAGCGGAATATATATTTGCTACCGCCTCTTCGAATGCGCGAGTGGTCGGAGTGCCTCTGCGCCCATATCTATATCCTTTCCAATCGGGTGTTCTGGCTTTCTCAAATGCATCTAATGATGGCTGCAGAATAGTTGAGGCGTGGTACACTGGAGGATTCACAACGCCATGGTTATCGTGAGGGGAACGGCCGGCATGCACAAAGTTTGTTCTGGTTCTTTTTAATGAATTATTGGGCATCGAAAAGGTCTCATTTCTGCAAAATATTTGCCTGAATTTGATAATTTCAAATAATTTAATTCAATCTTAACGTAAAAGATAATTTTAATCACTTTTTAACAAAAAAAACATAAGTTACAAAAAAGGGAATAAAATATTAGTAAAGTTTTTTAACTTATTGAAAAATATAAAGAAAATTAATTTATGTTTCCAAAAAAAGTATTAGACATTTAAAGATGGTATATATTTTCGCAACCAGACAAATAAGTTTGCTTTTAAATGTAATTGTTCACTTGCCAAAAGGTGTTGGAGGATGTTTGAATGCAGGCAATCACAGGGGAGATGATCTTAAGCTGGATTACAAACCTACTTGTGTGGTTTGAATTAAGTTAAAGATTTTCCTAACTTGGGGTACGGGGGTTGTAAGGTAAAAAAGTTGAGTTAAATAAAAAATGCCGAACACTCTCGGTTTTCTGAAAACTTATAAGGAATGGGTTGCAAAATGAAAAAATTGAGCCTTTTTGGTCTGGGTGCAGGCCTTATTGCTGCTCTATCTTTTACGCCCGAGTTAGCGATTGCTGACGGGCACAAGATGAGCACACTTGAAACAGTAAAAAAACGCGGCCACTTGCGTTGTCAAGTAGGTCAACCATCACCAGGTTTCTATAATTTGAAAAAAGATGGCACTTGGGTTGGAAGTGACGTTTCGGTTTGTCGTGCAGTTGCTGCTGCGATTTTCGGCGACCCTAACAAAGTTGAATTCCAATCAGTTACTTCAACAGTTCGCTTCACGGCGTTAGCAAATGGTGAGTCTGATATGTTGTCTAGGACAGCTACTTGGACAATCTTCCGTGATACTCAACTAGGTCTAAATTTCACAGCGACAAACTTCTACGATGGACAGGGTTTTATTGTTCGCAAGGACTCTGGTATCAAGAGTGCTATGGAATTGAAGGGTGCAACGGTATGTGTGGCTACTGGCACAACCACCGAGCTTAACCTTACAGACTATAGTCGTATGAATAATTTGGATATCCAGCCGGTTGTGTTCTCGGATAATAACGTTCGTAACGAAAGTTATCTTAAAGGAAACTGTGATGCGATGACCAATGATAAGTCGGGTCTTGCTTCCAGCATGGCAGGATTCCCCGATAAGAGCGCTCACGTAATTCTTCCAGAAACTATCTCCAAAGAGCCACTTGCTCCTGCAGTTCGAAAAGGTGACGACCAGTGGCATGATATAGTTAAATGGACAGTGTTCGCACTTATTTCAGCTGAAGAGTTAGGTATTACGCAAGCTAACGTAGACTCAATGGCAAAAAATCCACCAAACCCAGAAGTTGCTCGTTTCTTAGGTGTAGAAAAAGAAATGAATAAGGGACTTGGGCTCGATAAAAAATGGGCTCACTGGATAATAAAAAGTGTAGGAAACTACGGCGAAATATATGAAAAATATATGGGTAGCGGTCCTGAAGGTATTGGGATTGCGAGAAAAGGATCTCCTAATGATCTTTGGACTCGTGGTGGTCTAATGTACTCCCCACCATTTCGTTAAAAATAATTGGAGTCTAGCCTGAAACTTGGCTAGACTCCTTTTGTTTTTCCTCTATCCGCAATAAAACTCCCTAAGTGAAACACTAACTAACTCATGTATGAAAGCGTTTCCGATGTCGGAATCTAGACCGCCAAGCGCCAAAGGTATTGATGGCTTTATCAATGATGAACGCTATCGATCTGTTTTTTACCAAATAGTGGTTTTTGGTTTATTTATATGGGCGGTTTTTTCCCTTATTGATAACACGCAAACCAATATGGCTGCTCGAAAAATGGCTGTTGGTTTCGATTTTTTAAAAAACTCAGCTGGTTTTGCAATCGCTTGGACGCCACTCGACTATAAGCCGCAGGATTCCTATTTCTTCGTATATTGGGTCGGTGTAGTAAATACTTTGTTATTGGCCGGGGTATCCATTATCCTAGCTACCCTTGTTGGTTTCCTTGTTGGTATAATGCGGCTGGCTCAGAATTGGTTGGTTGCGCAAATCGCGTCGTGGTACGTGGAAATCCTAAGAAATACTCCATTACTTTTGCAGATAATATTTTGGTACTTAGGGGCGTTCGCTAACCTTCCGAGGCCTAAACAATCCATAGAGATTTTCGGGATTGATTGGTTAGTACTTAACAATAGAGGTTTATATGTCCCAAAACCCGAAGTATTGGAGTTGTTTTGGTTAACGGGACTAGCTTTTGTTGTAGGCATTGCTTTGGCGTTATGGATTAACAAGAGGGCAACCACGAAACAACAACAGACGGGTCAATACGTATCTACCGTTTTACCAACAATCGCTGCAGTGTTCGGCTTACCCGCACTGACTTTTGTATTAACAGGTATGCCTCTTGATTGGAGTTTTCCTGAGCTGAAAGGTTTCAACTATCGAGGAGGTGGCTTCGTTTTGCCAGCAATGCTTGCAGTTATGGTCGCACTGGTGGTCTACCACTCAGCTTATGCGGCGGAAATGGTACGAGCTGGTATTATGTCGGTTAATAAAGGACAAACCGAAGCGGCAGCATCACTTGGTTTAAAGCAGAATTTTATAATGCGATTGGTCATTATACCGCAGGCTATGAGAGCGATTGTGCCACCTATGATCAGTTTATGGATGAACGTGGTTAAGAATTCGTCACTAGCAATTGCTATTGGATTTCCAGATTTAGTTTCCGTTTTCATGCAGACATCATTAAATCAGTCGGGACACGCCGTTGAAATTGTAGCGATGGTAATGGCGTTTTATATGACGGTCAGTCTTACAATATCTGCATGTTTAAATGTCTATAACAAAAAAATTCAAATTCAGGAGCGTTAGAAAATGACAGACTTAGCTCCAGATCTCGACCAAGGTTTAAAGTTTACCCCAAAACCAGATTTACCCCCCCCCGCCAAATACTACAGGAGTGTCGGGGTGGTTAAGATATAACTTATTTAATGGTGTTTTTAACTCGGTTTTGACGATTCTCAGTATCATAGCCATCTTGTTCCTGGTGAAAGCATTTTACGAATGGGCATTCGTAAACGCTATTTGGGAGGCGTCTAGCCGTGATGAATGTCGTATAAGTTCGACAGAGATAGGAACTTGTTGGGCAGGCGTTAATGTTTGGTTTACCCGATTTATCTATGGAAGATACGCTGATGCTGAAATATGGCGGATTAATTTAGCCTTCATTATATTCATTATCTGGATGATACCGCTTTGGTTACCAAAGGTAACATCAAAAATATTTATTGGACTTAGTGCCGTTCTTATATACCCCTTCCTAGCAGGATACATGTTTTCAGGAGGAGAACGCGGTTGGTTTATGGAGGTAATGGTTGCCTTTGCACTGACCTGTTTCCTTTTTGTCGTAATACACGCCCTGCTTTGTTTAATGACCGGATTAGGTCTTTACCGGTGGATTGTTAAGATTTCTGGTTTTTCCGAGAAAAATGAACGCCGGCATAAATATCCAGTGATAGTGGTTACTCTGTTGTCGGTTGTGGCCGTTGCATTTCTTATTAATGATATAACTTTCAAATATATGTCGAATAATTTATGGGGAGGGCTGTTTCTTACACTAGTTATATCTGGAATAGCCATAGCATCCGCGTTGCCTGCAGGTATTATTCTAGCTTTAGGTCGTAGATCTAAAATGGCTGTCATTAGAGTTCTATGTGTAGCTTTTATCGAATTATTCCGGTCTGTTCCCTTGATCACCATACTATTTATGGCAACGACAATGTTCCCACTGTTTCTTCCAGGGGGAATGGTAATTAATAAGCTGGCAAGTGCAATAGTTGCGGTGTGTTTGTTCGCGGCTGCATACATGGCCGAGGTCGTGCGTGGCGGTTTGCAGGCGATACCGAAAGGTCAATACGAAGCAGCAGAAGCTGTGGGTTTAACTTATTGGCAAGCCACGGTACTCATCGTTATGCCGCAAGCTTTAAAATTCATGATCCCAAATATAGTTGGAAACTTTATGGGTTTACTTAAGGATACAACGCTCGTCAGCATTATTGGTTTGTATGATCTTTTGGGAATGATTAATGCTGTCAGCCATGATCCCAAGTGGATAGGTCTACATCATGAACCATTATTTACCGCAGCAGTATTATTTTTTATAGGTTGCTTCGCCATGTCGAAATATAGTCAACATCTAGAAAGAAGCCTAGGTGCAGGAAGTAATCGCTAGTAAAAGAGAACAAGTTTTTATGGAGTGAGGGTGTTTAAAATGAGCCTCGAAGCTGAGAAACATACAGATCAACTCAAGTCTGCCGCTTCTGACGAAGTTGCGATCGCTATGTCAAAAGTCAATAAATGGTTTGGCGATTTTCATGTTTTGAAGGACATTGATCTTTCTGTCTTTAAAGGGGAGCGCATCGTAATTTGTGGCCCATCTGGATCTGGAAAATCAACTCTTATCCGTTGCATAAATCGTCTTGAAGAGCATCAAAATGGGGATATTATAGTTAATGGGACGACACTCGATAGTAATTTAAAAAATATACATGCTATCCGCAGTGATGTTGGAATGGTTTTTCAGTCTTTTAACCTGTTTCCTCACTTAACAGTCTTAGAGAACTGCACCTTAGCGCCAATTTGGGTGAAAAATTTTACAAAAAGTGAAGCCGAAGCAACAGCAATGGAATATTTAGAACGAGTGAAAATTCCAGAGCAGGCAGCCAAATATCCAGGTCAACTATCCGGCGGTCAGCAACAGCGTGTCGCGATCGCTCGGTCTCTTTGCATGAATCCTCAAGTGATGCTGTTTGATGAACCAACATCGGCATTAGACCCTGAGAT
>QBVV01000011.1 GCA_003284265.1 SAR116 cluster bacterium AG-313-A07 | reverse complement strand
AAATGATTATAGCCATAGTTAGCGCATGTAGACTGAATGAAACCTTGAGTATCCATCTGTGGTAATTAACCGAGAGCCAGCCACTTACTAAAATTGTTGCCCCAATATAAGCAGGGGCAGCCCAATTAGCATTCGCTCGCGATATGAAAGACTGTATTGTCACTATAAGTAGAACGGGCAGTATAAAGCATAAAAGCCAAGCGTCTCTTTTTTCAATCTGTCCCCGCAAAAATAAAATAACTAAAAATAACAATGCCAAAAATAGTATAGGGCCGAAAACTCCAAATTGCTCTCCTAGAAAGCTAACCAAATTCTGGAAATTAAAGAGTTGCGCTTTCAGATTAACGTTATCTCCAACATGTGTAACGGTGACCCACTGACGATCGATATTCCAAATGATATTGGGGATAAGGATTAGACCTGCTATTGCGATTGAAACCAGACCGTTCCAAGATTTCAAAAACCATCTATAATCTTTGAAAAAGATACATGAGATCAAGGCACATATAGTGAAATATGCCATTGCATATTTACTAAGCAATCCAAAACCTAAAGCAGCGCCAAGTAATAACGAACAACTAAGAGATCTCTTCTGAATATTTCTGACTAAGAGATATAAAGAGATCGACCAGAAAAAAAGTAGTGGGACGTCGGTTGAAATAATGCAGCTGGAAAAAGATACGGCTGGTAGTGTTAAGAATGTGATGCCAGCCCATAAGGCCGCGTTTTTGCCATATAGTTTATCTGCGGTTAAGGCACAAAAAAAACTGGTGCCCGCATGCAATAGGGGAGAACTTATACGGGTAGCCCATTCAGCATCACCCAAGATCCACGTAGTGGAATGAATAATCCACGCGATCATTGGCGGCTTTGTATAGTATCCCCAATCCAGTGCCTGGCTCCAGGTCCAGTACTGAGCTTCATCACCGTGAAAATTTAATTCAGACGATAGAAGAGCAATTACGCGAACAGACGTTGCAATCAAAATGATCCAGATAAGTTTTGTCAGATAAGAATTATCAGCAAGACTATCACCGACAGTTGAAATAGGGTTCTTCAATGGATGAGGCCAACTGTCAAAAGCGTATTCCTTTCTACTGACTCGTCAAGGGATGATATATATACGGTTTTCCAACAGGTCCAGCTGGAGATTATGTTTTCCTGTTTTCTACTGCTTTTATAATAGTTGGCCAATACTCATCCCCATTACCCAAATCAATCGCTTTTTCTAACATTTTACCAGCCAGTTCGGCTCCAGGGACCACGACCCCGCCTTCTTCCGCAAGTTGTAGTGCATATGAAAGGTCTTTTAGCGCATAGCGGGCTGGAAATTGTTTGAGTGGAAATTTTCCGGGTACCATAGATTTAATACCGTGATTCATCCCTACAAAAGATGCTCCGGAGCTTTTATTTATTATATCGAGCAAGTGACCGCCATCCATCCCTGCTTCTCTCCCTATCGTTATAGCTTCGGCCAATGCCAGGCCGTTCTGGAAAACAACCATGTTATTTAAAATTTTAGCAATTTGGCCACACCCAACTGGACCGCAGTGCGTTATATCTGGCCCCATACAGAGCAAAACGTCTTTGTAATGCTCTAGAATGTCGCGATTGCCGCCCACCATTATAGATAGGTTCCCATCGATAGCTGCTTGTTGAGTTCTAGCGACGGGAGCATCAAGAAATTGTATGCCCATCTGATCAAATTTCTGTGCTATTTCCCGAGTTAATTTCACAGGAGTGGTAGACATATCAATTACTGTTAACCCGCTGAGTTTTGGCGATAAAAGTGTGGTATTCGCTATGGATTCTACTTCGGGACCGCCCGGTAAGGAGAGTATTAATACGTCTGATTTGATAGCTGCATCCATCGCACTTTTGGCAATTATAACACCGTGATTTGAAAGCCGGTTTAATGGTGCAGGAGATAAGTCGAAGGCTATAACTGGATGGTCACCATTTTTAGCGATATTTCGGCACATATGTTCGCCCATCGCACCTGTTCCTATAAACCCAACCGTGATACTCGCCATAGATTTTCTCCTTAACAGCAGCTGTTACTTGTACTGAATTGAAACTAGTGCCTAAGTTTATATTAATATAAGCTAGTCGGTTAGGATTTGTTTGAAAAGGACGGTAAGATGAGCAAATTAGAGGATAGAGAAGTTTTTGAAATCTATGCGGTGAAATATGCCCATAATGCCAACAGAACGCGTAATGGGAATATGTTGTATATGGATGAACATGACGTTCCTATGCCTCTTGATTATTTTGTTTGGGTTATAAAGAACGATATGAGGACCTATGTGGTAGACACTGGCTTTGGTGCCGTAGCTTCAAAGAAAAGGGCGACCCCTCTGCTTCGTACCCCTGCGGAGGGACTTGCTCTAATGGATGTAGATGCGGCTAAAGTTGATAATGTCATCATTAGTCATATGCACTATGACCATGCGGGTGGAATATCTGATTTTCCAAACGCCAAATTTATTCTTCAAGACACAGAAATGTCATATGCGACGGGAAGATGTATGTGTTTCCCAGCGGTTCAGAGACCTTTTGAGGTTGATGATGTATGCGAGATGGTTAGAAAAATATATGGAAACCAGGTTCATTTTGTGGATGGTGATGAGGAGTTAGTCCCGGGGTTATCAGTCCATAAAATCGGAGGTCATTCTGCAGGCTTGATGTGTGTTCGGGTTTGGACACAACGAGGATGGGTCGTGGTAGCTTCAGATTGTGCTCACTTCTATGAAAATATAAGAGAGAGAAATCCTTTCGTTATTGTTTATAATCTTGGCGACATGATGAATGGTTACACTACCATGGAAATGCTTGCTGATTCCCCTGATCATATTATTCCAGGACACGACCCTCTGGTAATGGAATATTATCCTGCTGCGTCAAAGGAACTGGAGGGGATAGTTGCGCGTTTGGACCTTGCTCCAAAGGAAATTTAAGTTAAGAAATTTAATCCTTAATTCACCCCATTTAGTTTTCGCATTGTTCTAAAGAAAGCAGTTGCAGACTTGATTATCTCAAAAGATGTCGTTATAACACCGCAACAACTCTCGGGTTAGAGAGATCACCACGCTAAGGCGTAAGGGCATGCCTAGCTGGTTTTTGATAACCAAGCGAATAGTCGTAATGGTTGAATTCTTTTTTTGGAGATGGAAATGCCCAAACTGAAGTCTAAAAGCGGCGCTAAAAAGCGTTTCCGCGCAACGGGGACTGGTAAGATCCTCCACAATCAAGCATATAAGCGACATGGTATGAGCAAACGGCCGAGAGATATGTTGCGCAATAGTCGTGCACAACGACCCTCTGTGCTTCGGACGCTAAAATCGTCCGAAAATTTTTACCGTATTTGTAGGGGAGGCTTGATATGGCTCGTGTTAAACGCGGAACTACGGCGCATGCTCGCCACAAAAAAGTTACAGATAAAGCCAAAGGCTATTATGGACGCAGAAAAAATGTTTTTCGTGTTGCCGTTCAGGCGGTAGAGAAGGCTGGCCAATATGCTTACCGTGATAGGAAGGTTCGTAAAAGAACATTCAGAGGCTTATGGATTCAACACATTAATGCAGGTGTGCGTGAACATGGATTGACTTATTCTCAGTTTATGAATGGATTAAAAAAAGCAGGCATTGAACTTGATAGGAAAGTTCTATCGGATTTGGCTATAAGTGAACCAGCTTCTTTTAAAGGATTGGTTGAAAAGGCGCAGGCGGCGTTAGCTTAAACATTCCATAATCCGTGCAGGTGGCAAATATGTTGGCTGTCAAGAACAAGTAAATAAAGGGATCTGCCGTCGCGGGTCCCTTTATTTACTTCGTAACGTTAAATATGAAATTATGGGCTATGAATAGGTGTTTGGTGAGATGAAAGAGTGGGAAGATCAAAAAACGAAGTTGGTAGCGTCTATTCACTCAGCTTCTACGCTTGATGAATTAGAAGATATTCGGATAACTGCCTTTGGAAAGAAAGGGGCTATTACAGGACTTATGAAAAGTCTTGGATCTCTTGACCCGGACAAACGAAAAGAAGCGGGGCAACTGCTTAATGCAATAAAAGAAGAGGTTGCTAGCGCCATAGATGTCCGAAAAGTAACAATGGAAGACGCGGCACTAGAGACTCAACTGCATAGAGACCGAGTGGATGTTACACTTCCTGTCCGTCCTGAAAGCAATGGAAGTATTCACCCAATCACTCAAACAATTGACGAGTTAACGGCGATATTTTGTGAAATGGGTTTCACTGTCGCTGATGGCCCACACATTGAATCCGATTATTATAATTTTTCTGCCTTGAATATCCCACCGGAGCACCCTGCACGTCAGGAACAAGACACTTTTTATCTTCCCCCCGATGAAACAGGCACGCCCCGTGTGTTGAGGACGCATACATCCCCGGTTCAAATTAGGACCATGGAAAAAACTACTCCACCGATCAAAATTATAGTGCCAGGTCGAACATTCAGGTCCGATCATGATGCTACTCATTCGCCTATGTTTCATCAGGTTGAAGGATTAGTAATCGATAAAACCTCCCATATGGGGCACCTAAAAGGTTGCCTTATAGACTTTTGTAGAGCGTTTTTCGGCGTCGATGACTTACCCGTTAGATTCAGGCCAAGCTATTTTCCATTCACAGAACCTTCAGCTGAAGTGGATATTGGCTGCACCCGTGCTGGAGGAGAATTTCGGATAGGAAAGGGTGATGATTGGTTGGAGATTTTAGGATCAGGAATGGTTCACCCAAGAGTTCTCTCAGGTTGTGGAATTAATCCAGACGAGTACCAAGGTTTCGCTTTTGGTATGGGAATTGAACGCATAGCCATGCTTAAATACGGTATACCTGATCTACGGCCTTTTTATGACACGGATATCCGTTGGCTCAAACATTATGGTTTTGTTCCACTCGATTTGCCCACTATCGCAGGGGGGATAAATCGATGAAATTTACCCTTTCATGGTTAAAGGATCATCTAGAGACAGACTCGTCTCTGAACCAAATTTGCGAAAAGTTGCCGATGTTAGGCCTTGAAGTAGAAAGTATTCAAGACCGGTCGGACGAACTTTCAGAATTCATAGTTGGCTATGTTGAAGAGGCATACCAGCATCCAAACGCTGATCGGTTGCGCGTCTGCATTGTAGATACAGGCTCTGAGAAAGTTCAGGTCGTGTGTGGAGCTCCAAATGCACGAACCGGAATTAAAGGGGTTTTTGCTCCAGCGGGTGCCAGGATACCTTCGACTGGAGACGAGTTGAAGAAGGGTGTAATTAGAGGAGAGGCGTCTAATGGGATGCTCTGTTCAGAGAGAGAAATGGGAATTTCTGATGAGCATGATGGAATCATTGAACTACCCAGCGACAGTAAGATTGGAGAGGGTTTTGCCAAAATAGCAGGCTTTGATGACCCCATTATCGATATTGCTATTACACCAGATCGAGCTGATTGCTTGGGAGTTCGTGGGATTGCCAGAGATCTAGCAGCAGCAGGTCTTGGCAAACTAAAACCTCTCGATACCTCTCCAGTTAAAACCGCTTTCAAGAGCCCTATTAATTGGAGAGTAGACTTACCAGATATGGAACCCCCCTTAGCACCGCTAGTGGTTGGTAGATATTTCAAAGGGGTAAAAAATGGGCCCAGCCCCAAATGGCTTAAGGAGCGGTTACAAGCAGTGGGTCTTCGTCCAATCTCTGCACTCGTGGATATAACTAACTATGTTATGATGGACGTTGGTCGCCCACTCCATGCTTACGATGCAGATAAAGTGGAAGGTGATATTTTTATCCGGTTAGCAAAAAATGGAGAAAAATATACAGCATTAGATGGAAAAGAATATGTCTTTGATGAAGAGATGATCGTGATTGGAGACGATAGAGGAGTTGATGACTTAGCAGGTATAATGGGTGGGGAGAGATCTGGCTGCGGCGATGGAACGGTTAATATGTTTCTTGAAGCTGCTATTTTCGATCCAATTCGAACCGCGACCACAGGACGGAAGCTCAATATAATATCGGATGCAAGATATAGATTTGAGCGAGGACTTGATTCTACCTCCCCGTTTTGGGGGTCAGAGTTGGCAGCTCGAATGGTCCTTGATATTTGTGGAGGAGAAGCTAGTGAGCTTGTTGTTCATGGTGCAGAACCAGATTGGAAAAAGACCTTTACTTTAAGATATAGTAGGATAGAAAATTTAACGGGTGTGAAGGTTCCTGAGCCAGATTGTTTAAGAATTCTGAAAACGTTAGGTTTTGAAGTTTCTGGCAAGGATGAACGAATTGAATGTGTTGTTCCACCGTGGCGTGCTGATATCATAGGGGAGGCCGATCTTGTTGAGGAGATAGTAAGAGTATGGGGGTTTGATGAAATTCCCATGATTTCCATGCTTAATGACAATGTCATCCCTGAACCTGCCCTTAGTATCAGTCAGATTAAAGAGGGACTTGCGAAACGTAGTTTGGCCGTTAGAGGTATGGCAGAGGCGGTTACATACTCGTTCCTCTCATCGCGGGATGCAATTTTGTTTGGAGGCGGAGCAGAGGAACTTCGTTTAAACAATCCTATCAGTGCAGAATTAGATGCGATGCGCCCATCCGTTTTACCTAATTTGATATCGGCAGTCGGGCGTAATTCAAATATGGGTTCAAACGATTTAGCTATTTTTGAAGTTGGACCTCAGTACTCAGATGCAACACCAGCTGGTCAACAAATGGTTGCAGGTGCAATTAGATCAGGTGATACAGGGGCAAGAGATTGGGCTAAATCAACACGACCGGTAGACCTTTTTGACATAAAAGCCGATGCTCTATTTGTTTTGGAAAGCCTAAGCGCTCCAACTAATAATCTTCAAGTGGACCCATCTGGTGCGCCTGGTTGGTACCACCCTGGACGTTCAGGTGCTTTTCGATTAGGACCAAAAGTTTTGGGCTATTTTGGGGATATTCATCCAAAAGTACTTGCAACTATGAATGTTGAAGGCCCTATCGTGGGTTTTGAAGTTTTCATAGAAAATATACCGACCACTCGGTCTAAGGGGCCGTCTCGATCTCTTTTGAAACTAGATGCTTTACAATCTGTGAACCGGGACTTTGCCTTTATAGTAGATCAGGAGTTGCAGGCAGAGAAATTAATTAGAGCAGCGCAAGGAGCGGATAAAACCCTGGTAACTGCCGTTCAGTTATTTGACGAATATGCAGGTAAAGGTATTCCAGAAGGGAAAAAGTCACTTGGTATTGCGATCACTATTCAACCTAGAAATCAAACTCTTACGGACGAAGAATTGGAAACTATTTCTGATAAAATAATCAGTAAAATCACGAAAGATACTGGTGGTTACCTGAGAGATTAGGATGAGACAAAACTCTATATTTTTGGACAAGTTCTTTAATATGTTTAGTTTGCATCTGTCGGTTTTACCATGACAAAGCGCATTCTCGGGCCCAGAAATTCAACAGCAGTTAATATCTCGGTGGCATAAACACCGCTATCGATTCCGATTCTATGATTATAAATTTTTGGTTTTTTTGAAAAGTGTTCAATCGAATGGCCGTGGATAATTATCTCATTGAAAGGCCATGTGGTGACATCAAGAAACTCATCTCTGATCCAGGTTTTTGCTTCCAATGTTTGGTTAGACAGTGAATATCTTGGGTCAACACCAGCATGCACAAAAAACAACTGCTCAATTTGAAAACTTTCAGACATATTTGTGAGCATTTTCCGGACGATAGAAGGAAGGCCATTTCCAATTTTTCTCTTCAAAGTTTCAACAGAAAGGTCAATATTTACACCAAGGCTTAATAACGTTGCCTTCCCTCCATTGCGTTTCCATGCTTGATAGTCACTTTCAGTTAATTGACCATTCACCGCGCGGCATAACCACACGTCATGGTTTCCCTTTAAAACGATGTCTTCAACATTCATTTTTGTTGTAAAGGATGTAACTCCTTGTGCTGCAAGCATTAAACATTCCTTCGAGTTTGGTCCCCTATCAATAAGATCTCCAATCAAAATACAAATAGTTTTTTCTGGGTCTAGAGTTTCAATATCATCTGCGATTGATTTGTACATCAACTCGAGGTGTTTCGAACAACCGTGCACATCGCCAATTGCAACAACCATGGTTCCATCGTCGATGGGTCGAGGGTTATCCTGCCATTCTGTGCGGACAACCAGCATTGATAAAATCTCCATTCAACAAAAATTATCTACTATCATCTTATCAATTCTTTAAGGGGCTATTCATCATGGAGTAGATTTTAGGCGCTTAAATATACTGCTACTATTCTAGAATAGGTCGAGTGGGACTGGAGGCTCCTATGAAACTAACAGCAGAGCAATATGATACATATATTCGAGATGGGTTTCTCGTGTTTCCTGAATTATTCGATGAAGCTGAGGTCAACATTTTACGGAATGAAGCAGATAGGTTAAGACAAATCGATGCTGAGGGTATTTTTCGTGAAGGCAATGACGGAATGGCTAAAACAATGTTCCGTATGCATGAACCTGATGGACCAACTTATAGTCCTGCTTATAGAGCGCTATCTCGGACGCCGAGATCTCTAGGTATTGCGCAGCAATTATTACAAGATGAAAATCTATATATGCATCATTGCAAACTTAATATGAAACCAGCTATTGACGGTACAGTGTGGCATTGGCATCAGGATTTTGGTTCATGGCAGCGGGATGGAATAAGGAAGCCTGAAATGATAACCGTTATGGTTATGCTTGACGAGGCAACCGAGATAGGAGGTTGCCTTTATATGTTACCGGGGAGTCATTTAAAGGGTCGCTTTGATCCCTATTTCGAGGACTCCACTGTTTATAAATTTTATGCAACACCATCGATGATGGTAAAAGAACAAATGAAGTATCTTTCCGATCCAGTGGCAATAACTGGAAAGCCAGGCACAGTTGCAATATTCGATTGTAACACTCTCCATGCGTCTGGGCACAATCTTTCAGCGAAAGATAGATGGCAAATTTACCTTTGTTATAATCGTTGCACCAATCACCCGATTGACATTGATGATCCGAGGCCAGATTACGTGAGGTCGACAAACTGGGAGCCGATGACTTTTTTGAATGATGATTCAATAGTCACGAAAGACCTGTCTTAACAAGTAAGGGCTTAAGACAGGTAATCTAAGTAACACCAGTTATCTCAAGTGGATAATAAAAAGGCTGAATTATCGGAAATGATTTAAAGCAAAGCCTATTTACAAGTATAGCCTGGTCGTGTGATGTTCCGTGATCCAATCAGAATTGAGCAAATCCGTGTAACTGGTTATGAATTGCAGGTTACAATGCCTCAATTGAAATAATTATCGCAACTTTTGTCAGAATAAGGTGACGAATTGAGTAGAAAAAGAACTCGAGGGCTAACACTAATCCTTGGGGGGATTGCAGCTTTAGGTGCAGCTGGAATAGATATGTATTTACCTAGCCTTCCAACAATAGAAATAGAATTGGCTGGGGAGCCTGGGGTTAGTCAATTAACCCTTAGTGCATTTTTTGTTGGTTTAGCTGTTGGGCAACTGATTTATGGACCCGCTTCAGATGTTTTAGGTAGAAGGAAAGTTCTCATATGGGGTATCATACTTTATTGCTTAGGTGGCCTTGCTTGCGTTTTTGTTGAGACAATAGAACAACTGATTTTTGCTAGACTGATACAGGCTTTGGGCGCCGCCGTAGGCGGCGTAATTGCAAGAGCAATTATAAGAGATCTTTTCAGTCTCGATAAGGCGGCCCAAGCACAGTCTTTTATCAATTTAGCGTTTTCAATAACCCCGTTATTAGCGCCTACGATCGGCGGTTATCTTCTAATATTATTTGGCTGGCGCTCTATTTTTTTGGCGCTCTTGTGCTTTGGTTTGATTTGCTTAATAGCACTCTTTTTGCGTGTTCCTGAAACGTTACCTGTTGAGCGAAGAAAGACCTTTTCGCTAATGTCTTTAATCAATAGCTATCGAAGAATACTTAGTAATCAGCAATCAATGGGCTGTATTTTAACAGGCGCATTTGCGTTCGCGTGCATGTTCACATATTTTGCAGCTTCGCCATATATCTATATAAAAATTTTTGGAGTTCCTGAGGAGCATTATGGACTGCTTTTTGGATTGAATGTAATAGGCATCATTATTGGCAATATTATAAATACGCGCTTGGTTCTTCGCAAAGGTGCTCTGGTAATGTTGCGGGTTGGAAGTATAATTTCTGCTTTGGGTGGACTTTCTCTTTTTATAGCCATTGCAAACAATTTATTTGGTATCTATGGAGTTATTATCCCCTTATTTTTTGTTATAGGTAGCCTTGGCTTTATCGGAGCCAATGCTATCGCAGGAGCACTAGAGCCTTTTCCCGATTTGGCTGGAACAACGGCTTCTCTTTTTGGATTTTTGCAAATGATATTGGGAGCTTTTGTTGGAGGTTTGGTAAGTGTCTTTCATGATGGTACGGCACTCCCAATGGCTGTTATTATTATATTACTAAGTTTTATGGGATTGGGTTCATGCCTCGTTTTTCTTTGGTTAAGAAAAGTTTAAATATACCTAATCGGAGAAAAAATTTATTGATTTGATCAACGCGGATTTCAAATGCGTAATGAATTGACAAACTCTGACGCGCGGCGGCTGTTTTTATTCCTTCACGGACTTTCTGGTTCTTTGAAGGATAATCATAATAAAGAGACATTGCCTGGAATGATAAAGCGTATTGGCTTTGTGCAAATTGATAGCATAAAAACAGTCGAGCGGGCTCACCATCATATACTATTTTCACGATCCAATTCTTATGATCATTCGTGGCTAGATTACCATCTTGAAGAAAAGCGGGGTCTTTTCGAAAACTGGACGCATGATGCTTCCATTATTCCTATGGAATTTTTTCCCTATTGGGGCCATCGATTTCTGCGCGCACGGGACAAGCTTGTGGGAAGTCGGTGGTGGAAAAATCGGATGGGTAATGATCCAGACGAAATATGTCGGCGCGTTCTTCATTATATAGAGCAAAACGGCGCGGTAAAATCGCGTGATTTAAGATGGAATAGGGACAATGAGTTTCTAAAACAACCTCAAAATACAGCGTCCTGGTGGGGCTGGAACCCTTCAAAGGCGGCATTAGTATTTTTATGGCGAACCGGTAAACTGGCCGTAGCAAAAAGAGAAGGATTTCAAAAAGTTTATGACCTGACTGAACGGGTTATTCCGGATATATACAGAAACGTGCACTATTCAGAAAAGGAATATATAGACTGGAACTGCACAACCGCTATAGAGAATATAGGGTTTGGATCACATACTGAGATTGCGAATTACTGGGAAGGTGTAATGCCCCAGGAAGCTAAAACGTGGTGTGAGAATTCCTCAAACAATTATGCAATGAAAATAGAGATTGAGACGGAAAGTGGAGAAAAAGTTGTAAGTTGGGCGCATCCAGATATTTTTTCCTGGCTAGAAATGGCCCCCGATCCACCAAATATTGTTCGGTTCCTCTCGCCATTTGATCCTCTCATTAGAGACCGTAAGAGAACTCAGCGATTATTTGGGTTTGATTTTAAAATTGAAATTTATGTCCCTCAATCAAAAAGAGTTTATGGATATTATGTTTATCCAATGCTTGAAAGAGATAGATTTATCGGTCGAATAGAAATGAAATCAGATAAGAAATCACATAATCTTGTCGTTTGCGGTTTTTGGTTGGAGCCGGGAGTTAGGTTAACAAAAAGACGTAAAAAAATGATCGAGTCGGAGTTACGTCGATGGAGAACCTTACTCGAATTATCCCAAATTAAATCTACGGTTAAAGAGTTTAGACTATGATTTTTAAACATCTTATTTTGAAAATATAATTTTTTCACATTTATTATATAAATTTCAGCGATGAAGTTATAAAAATAGGAGGCTTTTTAAAGCTATAAATTCTTTGCTGTAATATTGGTTTTTTTAGTGAGTCAAAACAAAGCAAAATCAAAAATAGGCCAATTAGATGGGCTGGAATTGGCTCCATTGTTGAAGCTATCAGGGATCACAAAGTCCTTTCCCGGAATATTAGCCAACGACACGATAGACCTTACCGTAAAACAAGGAGAAATTCATGCGCTACTTGGCGAGAATGGTGCAGGGAAGTCTACACTTGTCAAAATAATATATGGCTTATTAACGCCTGACGCAGGTACTTTTGAATGGGAAGAAAGTGTAACGAGTTTATCTAATCCAGCGCAGGCGAGAGCCCTGGGTATTGGAATGGTCTTCCAACACTTTTCCCTTTTCGAAGCTCTTACAGTTTGTGAAAATATCGCTATCGCAGATGATCAAAAATTAAACCTAAAAACCGTTGCTCTTAGAATAAAAGAAGTTTCCAATAGATATGGGCTACCGATTGATCCAGATCGCTATGTGCATTCCCTTTCAGTAGGAGAGAAGCAACGTATCGAAATACTTCGTTGTTTGCTCCAGAGACCGAAGCTGCTCATACTGGATGAACCTACATCAGTACTGACACCACAGGAGGCTTCGAACCTTTTTGTTACGCTTGAAAATCTTGCATCATCAGGTTGCGCAATTTTGTATATCAGCCATAAGTTGGAGGAAGTTCGGAGTTTATGTGGGACGGCAACGATATTACGTAATGGAGCTGTAGTTGCCACGTGCAACCCCAAGTTAGAAACGGCAAAGACTATGGCAGAACTCATGATTGGGGTTAAATTACACAATATAAAACGATCTGAGAAATTAGAAAATCACGATAATAGACTGCAAATTAATAAACTAAATTTGAAGTCTAACGATCCCTTTGGAATGGATCTGAAAAATATTTCCTTTGATATTCAAGAGGGGGAAGTTTTAGGTATTGCGGGCGTAGCAGGAAATGGCCAGACTGAACTAATGGCGGCTTTGTCAGGCGAGATAGTACAAAACGACTCCCATGATAATATAACTTTTGATCATGTTTGTGTCTCGGGGATGGGAGTGGCCGCGCGTCGTGCCATGGGAGCCAGTTTTGTTCCGGAAGAGAGATATGGCCACGCCGCGATAAAGGAAATGAGCCTCAAAGATAACGCGTTGCTCACAACTTCACAAAAAATTAATTTAGTGAAAAAAGGGTTTTTACAATCCAATGAAATTTGTGATCTAACTCAAAAAATAATTTCGGATTTTGATGTCAGAACTACTGGCCTTGAAATGGAGACAGCTAATCTCTCGGGAGGAAACCTACAAAAGTTTATTCTCGGCCGTGAGATTCTTCAAAACCCCCGTATTCTTATTGTATCTCAGCCGACATGGGGCGTAGATGCAGGAGCGGCCGTATTTTTAAGAAAATCATTGTTGGATCTTGCTGCACGAGGCTGTGCAATTTTGATTATTTCTCAGGACCTCGATGAAATCTTTGAAATTTGTGATCGTATAGCTGTCCTTTATCAGGGCACTTTATCACCTTCAATAACTAGAGAATCAGCTTCCGTTCATCAGATAGGGTTATTAATGGGTGGGAAAACTGGAGAATGAGCCAAAGTTTTCGATTTTTCCCAAAATTTGTTTTAGAACCTCGATTGGAGGTATCGGGACAATGGATGATATTGTCTCCTATCATTGCCATCATACTAACGCTTTTCAGTGGTATAATAATCTTTTCATTGCTGGGGAAGGATCCGTTTCTCGCTCTCTATACTTTTTTTGTCCAACCATTAACCACTATGTTTGGGATCACAGAACTGCTGGTAAAAGGGACACCCTTAGTTTTAATAGGGGTCGGCCTTGCTATAGGCTTTAAAGCTAATGTCTGGAATATTGGAGCAGAAGGACAGTTTACTATGGGCGCAGTATTTGGTGGGGGGACTGCTCTGCTCTGCCAACATATGGAAAGTATACTAGTATTACCATTAGTGCTTGTACTTGGGACCTTAGGGGGGATTCTTTGGGGGGCTATTCCAGCATTTTTAAAGACGAGATTTAATGCCAATGAAATTTTAACAAGCCTGATGCTGTCGTATGTGGCGGTTCTATGGCTAAGCTATTTGGTTCATGGGCCTTGGCGTGATCCCGCTGGATTTAATTTTCCTGAGAGCCAACTTTTTTCAGATTATGCTATGTTACCCATTCTTATCGAGAATAGCCGATTAAATTTAGGGGCGCTTTTCGCAATTTTGGTTGTCTTGGCTGCATGGATTTTAATGGCCCGCACTATCATTGGGTTTCAATTGAGGGTTGTAGGTTTGGCTCCTAGAGCGGCTCATTATGCTGGTTTCAAACAGTCAGGCCTCATATGGTTATCTTTTCTTATAAGCGGAGGACTTGCTGGGCTTGCTGGGATAGCTGAAGTGTCAGGAACGATTGGACAATTACTGCCCTCTGTGTCACCGGGCTATGGATTTACCGCTATAATTGTTGCTTTTCTTGGACGATTACACCCAGTTGGCGTTCTCTTTGCTGGGTTAATAATGGCACTTTCTTATATAGGAGGTGAGAATGCCCAAATAGAAATTGGATTGCCGGCAGCGGTAACGGGGTTATTCCAGGGAATTTTACTTTTCTTCCTGTTAGCGTGCGATGTTTTAGTGAGATACAGATTTTCACATAGATCCGTTCTCACCGGTGGAAGGTGCGAGTAATGGATTTATTACCTGTCGCATTAACTATCATTACGGCTTCAACTCCTCTTCTGTTGGCCGCTACAGGCGAACTTGTGACAGAAAAGGCAGGGGTCTTGAACCTGGGCGTAGAAGGTATGATGCTGGTCGGCGCAATCGCCGCCTTTGCAGCGGCTGTATCTACTGGGAGTGGTTTAATCGCAATTTTGGTAGGGGCTTTTTCTGGAGTTGCAGTTGCGGCTATTTTCGCAGTCCTAACTTTGACCTGTCTTGCAAATCAAGTGGCAACGGGATTAGCCTTAACGATCTTTGGTGTGGGATTAAGTGCCTTAGTTGGTAGCAACTTTGTAGGGATCTCTTTAGAGCCTCTACCTCAGCTGAATATTGGGGTCTTATCAACAATACCAATACTAGGTGATCTTTTATTTGGGCATGATGTATTAGTTTATTTATCCTTCATAATGATTCTTTTGGTCGGCTATTTTTTATCTAAAACTCGCTCAGGTTTGATATTACGAGCTGTTGGCGAATCTCACGATTCGGCCCATGCTCTTGGATATTCAGTTCTTACAGTACGATATTTAGCAGTATTATTTGGCGGTTTTATGAGCGGTTTAGCAGGTAGTTATCTTTCACTGGTATATACACCCCTTTGGGCCGAGAATATGACAGCTGGTCGAGGCTGGATCGCATTAGCTCTAGTGGTATTTGGGACTTGGCGGGCAGGAAGAATCGCGTTTGGAGCTTACTTATTCGGGGCTATTACAATTTTGCAATTGCATGTTCAAGGATGGGGAATAAATATCGCATCACAATTTATGACGATGTTACCATATTTAGCGACGGTAGTTGTGCTAGTTTTTATTTCCAGTGATAAGATGAAAATACGTATTAATGCTCCACAAAGTATTGGAAAGGTGTTTTACCCTCCCCGATAATATTTGGGGACGTTTAAATTTAGCTTGGGATCTATTTGATTAGAAAAATGAGGAACGAAATATGAGAATAAAATCATTTCTTAGAGAAATATTAGCTGTATTTTCAATAGCAGCGTTATCCTGCGTCGGCGTTGCCAATGCTGAAACAAAAGTAGGCTTTGTTTATGTGGGGCCCATTGGTGATCATGGTTGGACATATAGACATAACGTTGGGAGACTTGCTGTTGAAAAAGCATTAGGCACTCAAATTAAAACGACATTCGTTGAAAGCGTTAAAGAGGGTCCTGACTCAGAAAGGGTGATACGGCAATTAGCTTCTACAGGACATAAAGTGATTTATACAACGTCCTTTGGGTTTATGAACCCCACTTTGAAGGTTGCAAAAAAGTTCCCTAATGTTCGGTTTGAACATGCAACTGGTTATAAACAGTCAAAGAACGTGGGAACTTATAGCGCACGGTTTTACGAGGGTCGTTACATTGCTGGTGTGATTGCTGGCAAAGTATCCAAGACCAATAAGATAGGTTATGTTGCGTCGTTCCCAATTCCTGAGGTGGTACGAGGAATAAATGCGTTTCTTCTTGGAGCCCGTTCAGTAAATCCAGAAATGATAATCAGCGTGGTTTGGGTGAATAGTTGGTACGACCCAGGTAAAGAGGGTGACGCTGCTAAAGCGCTGATTGATCAGGGAGCTGATATAATCAGCCAGCACACAGACTCTCCAGCACCTCTTCAGGTTGCCGAGAATCGTGGGGTGAAAGGCTTCGGTCAGGCATCGGATATGATTAAGTTTGCACCCAAGGCTCAGCTCTCAGCAATCGTTAATAACTGGGACAATTATTACGTTGAACGAACAAAAGCTGCGATCGATGGTTCTTGGAAGTCCCAGGATGTTTGGTATGGTTTGAAAGAAGGTATGGTCAAGATGGCTCCATACACAAACATGTCCGATGATGTTCAAGCACTGGCAAAAAAAACAGAGGAGGCAATCCGCAGCGGAGCATTACATCCTTTCTCCGGACCCATAAAGGATCAAACAGGGAAGATAGTCGTTGAGGCAGGAAAAGTTGCTGATGCGGGTATGTTGCTTGGCATGAATTTTTATGTTGAGGGGGTTCAAGGATCGTTGCCTAAATAGCCATAGCTGTTGTTGACGTTTTATTTGGGGCACTCTGTTTTTAAGTATATAACAGAGTGCCTTTTTATTTACTTGGAAAAACCAAAGTTTCCAAAAAGTGCTGAAGGCACAAAAACGTTTTTGTATGAAGGGCAATCACTACTTTCTGAACGATTTATTGCTCTAGCTCCGTATGAATTCACTTAATATAAAAAGCAGAGAGATCAATTACAACGACAAGGATTTCCAGAGATTTAACCAAAGTTTCGAGCGCATTAAATTTAACAGAATACCTCTCATCGCTATTTTGATTTTTCCTAAAAAGCTGTCAGCTAAATTATTCATCCGTATGATGTCATCTGGTCTCGATGCAGTCGACATTTGATGATTAGTAATTTACTTCTCTTACTAGTTAACATTGTTCGTTGAAAATAAAAGATGGAGTTTTGCCTTTGCGCCAGATGACCTTAGTCGCATTTCTGCAAGCACAGAATTGTACAAATTTTGCTGCCTCGTGGCGTCACCCTGAGTCACGAGTTGATTCTACATCACCAGACTTCTATCGCCATATAGCCAAAGTTTTAGAAGAAGGAAAATTTCATCTCGGCTTCTTTGATGATCGTTTGGCTATGCCGGATATGTATGGCGGGAACCATGAACATACGGTTGAAGGCGGAATAAGATGTGTAAAAATGGATCCAGTCACTGTTCTGATGACTATGGGTATGGCTACGGAAAACCTGGGTCTTGGTTCAACATATTCAACAACTTATTATGAACCTTTTCACGTGGCTCGCGTCTTCTCAACATTAGACCTGATGAGTAAAGGGCGAGCCGCATGGAATATAGTCACATCTTTGAATGATGGTGAGGCGATGAATATGGGGCGGACTGAAGTTATAGAGCATGACAAACGGTATGATAGTGCTGACGAATTCATGGAGGTCGTTCTAGGACACTGGAATTCGTGGGAAGAGGGAGCAATTTTAGCGGATAAAGTTAATAATCGATTTGCGGATCCCAAAAAAATTCATCGAATCGACTTTGAAGGGGAATATTACAAGTCACGCGGGCCATTTACTGTTCCCCGTTCACCACAGGGACATCCGGTACTGATTCAGGCAGGACAGAGTGGCCGTGGCCAGAGATTTGCGGCTCGTTGGGCGGAACTAGTTTTTGTTGCATATCCAAATATAGAGGCAGGTAGAAAAGAATATGCGGCTTTTAAGGAAAATATAGCTGCTCATGGTCGAGATCCAGATAAAGTGAAAGTAGCTGCTTTAGCGCATTGTGTAAGTGCAGAGACAAGATCGGAGGCTGAGGATAAAAGAGCGTTGATTGATACTTTGCCAACAGACCTCGATCAATTATCTTTATTGTCGGAGGCTCTAAATTTTGATTTTGGGAGCCGAGGTATAGATGAACCACTGAGTACTGAAGAGATAGAAGGGATGCAAGGTATACAAGGTATACGAAACCGCGTTCTCGAGGCCAGTGGAAAGACGAACCCGACACCCAGAGAGTTTATGAAATTCAGTGGAAGAGGACTGTTGCATAGCCCTTGGGTTGGCAGTGGTAAGGATGTAGCCGATATAATGGAAGAATGGTTCACAACTGGTGCTTGTGATGGCTTTGTTATTGCAGCTACACACGTGCCGGGAGCCTATGAAGATTTTGTTAAATTTGTTGTTCCAGAGCTGCAAAGGCGAGGGATTTATCATAAGGATTATGCCGGGCCAACGTTACGGGAAAACCTTGGCCTAGATTATCCCACTGCAGCGCACTGGAATATTCCTATGCCTAGTGGAGGACATTAACTCAATAATCAAAGTTAAACCTTTGAACTCAATTTTTGAAACTCACCTCGATGGCTACCCCATAAATAGCTATTGAGTTTTAATAAGATGAAGTAGTAGGGAGTATTTAAGCATGCCTGTTGTTAAAGCTAAAATTTTAGAAGAGATAGCAGATAATTTGTTACAAGGGGCAGGGGCTCCAGAAGAAGAGGCTGCAACGGTTGCGCGTCATGTGATTGGAGCCAATCTTGCGGGGCATGATAGTCATGGAATTATCCAGATTCCTACCTACATCGATCGGGTTGTGAAGAACGAGATTGTTCCTGGGGCTGATTGGGAAATCATTCAAGAGTCACCAACAACCACCGTAGTAGATGGGCACTGGGGCTTTGGTTATGTGGCTAACGAACGGGCGATGAAATATACAATAGAAAAAGCTAAAACACAGAATGTTGCAGCAGCTACTGTTTTTCGTCAGGGGCATATAGGTAGGCTCGCAAGTTATCCTCTTATGGCTGCCAAAGAGGGAATGATTGCCATGATAACAGCTGACTCGGGTCGAGGACCAAAGCATGTGGCACCATTTGGAGGAAGGGAAAAGCGTTTGGGAACAAATCCTATTTCTATCGCGATGCCTTCTAACTTAGATGGCCCTTTCTTTATCGACATGGCTTCGTCAGCGGTGGCAGCAGGCAAGATTAATCTCGCTCTAGCGCGTGGGGATGATATCCCCGAAGGCTGGATTATAGATAAAGATGGTCAGGCTACAACTAATCCCGCAGCCTTCAAAGAAGGTGGGCCGCTGCTTCCATTGGGGGGTACCGAAGGGTACAAAGGTTATGGATTATCGGCCATGATTGAGATTTTTTCAGGGATATTGACTGGATTGGGTCACGGTGTTGAACCAAGTGGTCGTCATAACGATGGCTGTTTTATGGCCGTCTTTAAGGTTGAAGCATTCAGGCCCCTTGAAACCTTTAAAAAAGAAGTTGCTGATTTTGCACATTACCTAAAAAATACGTTGCCCGCAGATGGGTTTGATGAGGTACTGTACCCTGGCGAAATTGAGTTTAAAAGAGAGCAGGAACGAAGTCTTAATGGTATAGAGGTAGAAGACGCGACGTGGTCTAAACTTCGTGACCTTGCTCAGCAATATGGAATGGAAAAGAAACTCGGGTTTTAACGGACCCGAGTAAGTCAATCGGTATTCTTGAAGCTTACCTTAGCCCACTTTTCCCATAATAACGCTAACGAGGCATAATCTAAGTCGCCCATATCATTTGCTTCTGCTATTTCATAAGGTGTGTGGGCTGCCAGCGTAGCAAAAAGTGGTACGCCGAGCTGTTGGGCTGTCTCGAGAGCCAGTACAGAATCTTTCCTCGCATTTGTGACAGACATACCTCCCTCATAATTTCCTTCTTGCATTCTCTCCTGAACTCGATGAACTAGCGGCCTCAGCAACCCTTCTTCTCTATTTAAAATTTCGATCATTGTCTGACTCGATACGCCGAGCTTATTGGACATGCTGAAGGCTTCTATGAGTACTACCATTAATGCGTGCATCACGCCGTTATTGACAACCTTTGTACCCATTCCTGCTCCAACGGGTCCTAAATCATGGATGCCTACTGCTATTAAATTGAGTATACCTGAGGCTAACTTCTTATTTTCATCGGCTCCCCCAAGAAAGAAAGTAATTTCACCGGCCGCCATACTAGCTACGCCGCCTGCTATAGCTGCATCTACATAAGCAATATCTTTTTCTTTACATAGATCATTACAGGTAACTGCGGTTTGTGGTGTAACTGTGCTTGTTTCAATAACAAGCTTTGGTCTTGAAGCACTGTCACAGAGAGTTTTTGTAGCAGTGATAGAAATTTCTGGTTTGGGGAGAGAAAGAATAATGTGGTCAGTTTTCTCGGCAAGCTCTTCCGTGGAACCTGCGCAGTCGACACCGAGATCTCCAGCACGTAAGCATCTTTCTGGGTCAGGGTCAAAACCGACTACTTTAGTTTTCCTTGCTAAGGCTCCCGCGACCGCACTCCCGGCATTGCCTAATCCAATAACTCCTATTATTCCTGTAATCATCTTGCTTCCCTATATTTAGAAATTGTTCAATTATTATATCATTTAAACTTTTAATATCGTCTAACCTGAAAACTATTTAAGTCCGTTTATTTCAAATTATTCTTATCCCGAAGTGGGGGTTTTTAAAAATGGAAGAACCGTTACATTATTTATCTATTCTCGATTTATCCAAATTAATTAAAGAAAAAAAAATCTCTCCTGTTGAGGTTACGGAGCACCTTCTGGGTCGAATTGATGCAATCGACATCGAATTAAAATCATACGCGACGGTAACGGCAGACATGGCCATGGATCAAGCACAAATAGCTGAGCAGCAAATCATGTCTGGCGATTACCTTGGGTTTCTCCATGGCGTCCCTATTGCCTTAAAAGATCTTTGTTACATTAAAGGGGTTCGGACTATGGGGGGAACAGCCGTGCTGGAGGATTTCAAGCCGGCATATGATGCGACGATTGTTGAACGATTCAGAGCAGCTGGAGCCATTCTGCTAGGAAAGCTCAATTTAACAGAAGGTGCTATGGCCGGTTATAACCCAAAAAGACAGGTCCCTCAAAACCCCTGGAAAGAAGACCATTGGCCTGGAGCCTCTTCAAGCGGTTCGGGGGTAGCTGCTGCCGCAGGCCTTGCATATGCGACTATAGGGAGCGACACCGGAGGATCTATTCGTCATCCGGCAGCGGTTTGCGGGACTGTTGGTCTTAAACCAACCTGGGGTAGAGTAAGTAGGTATGGTGTGCTCGATCTTGCACAATCCCTTGATCATGTGGGGCCATTAACACGAAGCGCAATAGATGCAGGAATAATAATGCAAACTATTTCAGGTTCAGATGTTAATGATCCTACAGCATTACTTGATCCAGTTCCTGATATGTTAATGAACATCGAATCCGGTATCAAAGGGATACGGATAGGATGGGATTCAGAATATAGTTCTAGAGATGTAGAGGCAGATTTTGCTGTGGCCGTGGCGGATGGTCTAAAGGTTATGAGTGAGCTGGGTGCAGAAATAATTGAAGTATCTATGCCAAAAAAATTAAGAGAATATATGAAAGCCTGGCCAGTATTGTGTAGTTCTGAAGCCGCATTTGCCCATCAAGAATTTTATCCCGAACGTAGCGAAGAGTATGGCTTGTGGTTCAGAGAATGGCTCCGTCAAGGTGCTGGCTTTTCTGCAATTGATTACGCTAGAGCTCAAGAAAGTAGGCAGGAGTGCAATGGGGCACTCATGAAAACAATGGACGGCATTGACCTGCTATTATGTCCGTCGACCCCCCGGGCTGCATATCCGTACACAGAGAAAAATGCATATGGACCAATCCCTCAAAACCGTGATCCATGGGATTCAAGATTCACTGTGCCCATGGATTTTTCTGGATTGCCAACTATAGCTCTGCCGTGCGGGCTAAATGGTAACCAACTGCCTTTATCGCTTCAATTAGTTGGGAACCGTTTATCGGAGCCGTTACTTGTGCAAGCAGGAGCAGCTTTTCAGTCCATGACAAATTTTCACAAGCTGCGTCCTCCTCGGTGGTAGTTAATACTAAGAAGAACTAGCTATTAACGCCACTGCAGGCACTACCATAAAAACTGCCAATACTATGCGTTGAGTAATTCTTTCTCTTCGAAAGATAGATACACTGAGGATAAGTGTGAAAATGGGCGAAGCTGCAACAATTGGCACTATTTGAACAACCTGGCCTAAATGAAGCGCAGTATTAAGCGCTATAACTGCCAAACTAAAACAAGCACTTGCGCCCATAAACCATCGAGCCGGCGGGGTTCTCCAAGGGAGACTTGGAGCCCCACGCCTGAATTTATTTATACATAAAGTAATCAATGCCGATACTACAAAGCCCACCAATCCTGCAAGGTAGGCATCTGGCACTTCTTCCATGCCAATTTTCGTTAATACATGTGCAAAAGCGCGGATAGCTGCTGCGCCTATTGGTAATGCGAGAGCCCAAATAGGCCAATTAGTGGCAATTTTATCGTCTTTCTTTGCAAGGATCATAATCGCTAGAACTATTATGATAGTCCCGATTGCTATAGGTAAGGTTAAAATTTCCCCTAGACATAAAATGCCCAGAGCTACTCCAAATAATGGGCTAGTAGAGGTCAACGTAGACGAAAGCGTGGGCCCCAAAAAGCGCATCCCCGCTAAAGCTAAATTAGCAGAAACCGCTGGTCGAAAGCAGCCAACTAACACAAATATCAATACAGCCGGATGCATTAAGTGATCGAGGTTCAAAAAAAATGGTGCGGCCAGTAAGAAAAGAATTGCAGAGGTTGATATTGTGATTGCCGCACCGCTTTTAGAGTCGATATGCTGCAAACCCATGCTTTGAAACATCGCTCCCAATGCAAAAAGAAAAGCAGCTGTAAGGGATAATGAGATAGGGAATAAGTTTTCTAACACAAACGGGGCACAGTTCTCAAAGGGTGGACTAAACTTTAATAACAAATTCTGAAACGCATCGAACCAGTCGACGGAAGGCAAAATAGACTACCACTGGCTTCACTAGAATCGCATTTATTATTGCCCGCTCCTGATGATAATTCATTTTTGAAAAATATACGCCATAAAATGTAATTATTCTTCTTCTTGGGCGCTACCAAAGAATATTATTTGCCCTTACGCTATTATAATCACACCTGTAGAGACTGGGTGGATTGCAAAAGGTCCAAGTTTGTAAGACCTTATGGAAAAGACCAACCTCTGGATAATTACTCAATGCAATATAAGAAAATTACTATAAATCCCCTATCAGGTGCTATGGGAGCTGAGATAGAAGGCGTAGATCTAAGTCAAAGACTAGACAACCAAACATTTGATGAAATTCATCAGGCACTATTAGAAAATTTAGTCATCATATTTCATGATCAAACTTTAGGCCCAAATGAATGTAAGGCCTTTGCAAGGAAGTTTGGCTCCTTGGAACCATACCCTTTTGTTAAAGGTCTTCCTGAGCATCCTGAAATATTTGAAATCCGCAAAGAACCTGACGAAAAAAGAAATTTTGGAGGAAAGTGGCATTCAGATATGTCATTCACCAATATGCCACCGATGGGAACAATGTTGTATGCGTTAGAAGTTCCCTCTAAGGGGGGCGATACTATGTTAACTAACTTATATTTGGCATATGATAGTCTTTCGGATGGTATGAAAGAATTATTAGAAGGCATGAATGCAGAGTATTCAGCGGCTTTAAAAAACTCTGGCGGCAGGGTTGCGAGAATGAACTCTACCCGTTTTGATGTGGCGAATTTAGACCGAGCAGAAGAATGTTCTTTCCATCCAATAATACGAACGCATCCTCAAACCAATAAAAAGGCGCTTTATATTAGTGCTGCTCATCTGGCACGTTTTGAGGATATGACTGTTGAGGAAAGTAAGCCGCTTCTTGATTTTTTAAGGGAGCATGCATCAGAACCCGATTTTACATGCCGCGTTCCATACCGGAAAGGAACCCTTGTATTGTGGGATAATAGATGTACGCAGCATCGGGCTTTAAACGACTATCATGGGGAGCGACGAGTGATGCATCGTTTGACCATAGGCAGTAATGAGGTGCCTCAATAAATTTTATTTAATCACTATTAGTAAATATCAGCACAGGAGAATAGAAATGGGTAAACGGATTTTGATAATGGGAGCAGGAGCCGTTGGTGCATATGTAGGCGGTTATATGGCTCGCATGGGGGAAGATGTCATCTTTGTTGATCCTTGGGCAGAGCATGTCGCTGCAATGAATAACGATGGTTTGACATTGTCGGGCCTCACAGATGCAGAGTGTTTTAATACCCCGACCAGAGCAATCACGTTAACTGATGTTCAGGGTCTGAAACGAGAGAAGCCAATCGATATAGCCTTTATTTGTATGAAGTCTTATGACACGGCTTGGGCAACTATGCTTGTTAAAGATTATCTTTCGCGTACGGGATTTTGTGTTTCATTACAGAACTGTATTAATGAAGAGACAATAGCTGATATCGTTGGATGGGGCAGAACGACTGGCTGTATAGCTGCTAAAATAGCCGTAGAACTCATAGGACCGGGCAAAGTCAGGCGCGGGGTCCCATTAGGCGGAAAAAAACATACTGTTTTTAGAGCTGGTGAGGTCCATGGCCGTATAACACCCAGAATTGAGGAAATAGCTAAATTATTATCTGCGGTTGACAGTGCGAAGGTCACAAATAATTTGTGGGGTGAACGCTGGTCCAAATTAGTTGCGAATGCGATGAGAAATGGCGTCTGCGCGGCTTCAGGCCTAGGAGCCAATGCTTGTGATCAAGAGACAATCACCAGGCGATTGACGATAAGACTAGCTGGTGAAGCTGTTAAAATTGGGAAAGCGCTGGGTTATCAATTAGAAACGATCAACAAGTTTGAACCAGATGACTGGGTTGCTGCGATGGATGGCGATACTGGTATGATAGCGTCAATGGAAAAAGTAATGGAAGAGAGTGCTATTGGACGGAGCGATGCCTCCAGACCATCGATGGCACAGGATATTGATAAGAAACGACGTACCGAAATCCACGCTATCAATGGCTTTGTTGTCGAAAAAGGCGCAGAAATAGGACTAACGGCGCCAGCTAACGCTGCCCTGGTTGAAGCGGTAACTCAGGTGGAGACCGGTAAGTCCAAACAAAGCCTTGATCTGGTTCGTTCAATCTAAGGATTGTCCTTATTTCCTGTCATTTGGTTCAGCCACCCTTCCATAGATATCTTCAAAGCGTTCTATGTCGTCCTCTCCTAAATAATCGCCGGATTGGACCTCAACAATAATCAAAGGCCCTTTTTGTTTGTTTTCTAACCGATGCAACCATCCAAGTGGGATATCGATAGACTGATTCTGGTGTAAATTTATAATTTCAAGTTCATCCTGGCTGGGGCCGCGAGTAACGGTGGCGACGCCCTTTATAACGACCCAATGCTCGGAGCGCTTTTTATGCGTTTGTAAAGATAAGGTGGAGCCAGGGTTTACGGTTATGCGTTTCACCTGGTAATTGGACTCAGAAATGAGTGCTTCAAAATTGCCCCAGGGTCGATGCACCGTTGTATGTTGCTTCGCTTCACTTCTGTCTTGGGAGTTGAGCATTTCCACAACCGTTTTCACTTCTTGTGAGTCGTCTTTGTTCATGACCAGAACAGCATCTGGAGTCTCAGCAACAACCAGATTTTTCACACCAACGGTTGCAACTAGCCTCGAGCCAGCATGAACTATCGTATCTTTGGTGTTTTTTAGAATTACATCTCCAACTGCAACGTTGTGATTGGGATCTTTTTCTAAAATCTCCCATAACGCTGTCCAGGACCCTGCGTCATTCCAGCCAGGTGCAACTGGTACAACACAGGCCTGACGCGTTCGTTCCATCACTGCGTAATCAATGGATATAGAGGGGGCCCTGGAGAAAGCTTCTTCGTCCAATCTTATGAAGTCTAAATCGGGTTTGGCGTTATTAAGTGCTACTTGGCATGCATTAACTATTTCCGGTTCAAAAGTAGATAATTCTTTTAAGTAAGTATCTGCTTTAAATAGGAAAAGACTACTGTTCCAAAGATAATCCCCTGATCTTATGTAGTCTTTAGCGTTTTCAAGGTTAGGCTTTTCTTCAAATTTATCGACGGTGAAGCAGTTTTCTGCAGCTTTAATGGGCTGCCCCATTTTGATATATCCAAACCCGGTTTCTGGATGATAGGGTTTAATTCCAAAAGTTGTAAGGTGGTTCCTTTTTGCCGCTGGTATTGCTGACCGCACTGCTTCTCGCAATAGGTGAGGCTTATTTATTTTATGATCGGATGCGAGAAGAAGCACGAGCCCATTGGGGTCGCTCTCACTAACTTTCATAGCCGCTATGGCGGCTGCGGCTGCAGTATTTCGACCAACGGGTTCGAGAATGATATTCGAAGGTACGATATCAATATCTAGTAATTGCTGGGCTACGATAAAACGGTGTTCAGAATTACAGATAACCGTTGGTGCTGCAAAGTTCTCTTGTCTATTGAAACGGAGTGCCGTTTCTTGAAAAAAACTATATGGCCCATCAATAGCTAAAAATTGTTTTGGAAAAAAAGGCCTTGAAATAGGCCATAAGCGAGTTCCGGAACCACCTGAAAGTATCACGGGATAAATAGTTGACATTTTTTTTCCGGGTTGACCATTTGCGGGCTTAGTCTCAGGCTCTAGCAGGTATTAACGTTTGTTGGAAGACCCCATTATGATTTTAGTTTTTGGCTCGTTGAATGCAGATTTATTTTTTAATGTAAATAACCTACCTAAAAAGGGCGAAACTGTTCTTTGCTCTGAGTATAAATTTCAACCGGGGGGTAAGGGAGCGAACCAGGCAGTTGCTGCTGCCAGCCTGGGGGGACATGTTGAAATGATAGGCAGCGTTGGAAACGATATTTTTGCTAAACCTGTGATAGACGCACTCCAAAACTCTAATGTTGGCGTAAGTGGGGTAATTCAAAGGCAAGTTAACACTGGCATAGCCTGTGTAATGGTTGAAAATCAGGGGGAAAACCAGATTGTTGTTGCTAGTGGAGCTAATTTAAAGACGACTTCTGACCAGATAAGCGATACTCAGCTTAATGAGGATACGATATTGGTGCTTCAAATGGAGGTGCCGATTGCTGAAATCAGAAAAATAATTTTTCGGGCCCGAAAAGCCGGTTGTAGAATTGTCCTTAATTTGGCACCAGCACTTAAAGTAGATGATGACGTTTTGAAACTTTGTGATTACCTCATCTTAAACGCGGGAGAAGCAAAGGTCCTGGCCGGAAAGAAGGGGTCAGCCGAAAATTATGCCAGAGAATTTTTTGAAAAATATGATGTGGAAGCCATTATTACACTCGGTGAGCAAGGTGCAGTTTTAGCTAACGGTAGTGGTGTATATCGGACCAAAGCACTTGATTTAAAACCCTTAGATACTGTTGGTGCTGGTGATGCTTTTGTAGGTGTTTTTGCCGCTTGCTTGAGTATTGGGAAGAGTAGTTTGTCGGCCCTGAGTTATGCTTCTGTAGCAGGTGGTATCACTTGTTTAGCTGAGGGGGCGCAAACCAGCCTGCTCTCTTCCCAGGAAATAGAAAGAAATATGAAAAGACTCTCGATCCCAGAAATAATCAAATAGTGGACGTGACCGGGGTCTATTTTCGACAAGTCGCAGTATAGACCCAACTATCACCGCGGCGTCGAGCATAAACATCAATAGAGCGATCTGTTTTTGTATAACAAGAAAATAAAGGTAGTGTTAAATAATTGGTTAGTACAAATGAAACTGTATTGGCTCCGTACAGCTCCCCGCTTAAACACATTCTATAGCTTTCATTGCGGGATAATCGGAAACTAGATCGTTCGCGTGATTTTAACTGTATTCTTCCAGTTATGCTGAAAGGTGCTTTGTTTCGGACCAAAAGGCAGATCTCGCCAACATAGCCATTTCCTGGTGGAGGTTTTAGCTCTCGTTGATTAGAGGATAAGGGCATAGTTTCCTTACATCCAATAATGGGAAGAATAACAAAACTAAAAGCAATGAGATAAAATGTGCGTTTCATAATCTTAATGTATAACAGACTTTATTTGGTTTTAGTTAATGATCTGAATAGATCTAGTTCTAAAAGCCCTTTGCAAGGAATCTCCAAGAAAATTGAATGCTATGACCGTTAGGAATATTAAGGTGCCAGGCCAAATAGCAAGCTTTGGGTCTTCGTATATTAATTCCTGGGCGCCCGTAAGCATATTGCCCCAGCTGGCTACAGGAGGTTGAATTCCAAGGCCAAGAAAACTCAATACGCTCTCAAAAAGGATGATATTACCGATACTCAATGTAGTTGCCACAATTATTGGCGAAGTAACATTTGGCAGTACATGTTTAAACATAATACGTATTGGGCCGTATCCTTGAGCTAATGCTACCTGAATGAAATCATCCTCTCTGACTATTAAAGTGGATGCTCTCACTAGACGGGCTATTGTGGGCCACCCGACTAAAGAAATTATTATTATTATTTTAAAAGTACTGAAGAAAGGCATGTCAATATACGCTTGTGGAATGCCAAGTTTACTTAAATCTATTGCCGTTAAAACAATCAATAGAGGAAGAAGAGGAAGTGAAATTATAGTATCGGCAAATCGCATTATAATAGAATCTATTTTTCCTCCGAAATAACCTGATGTTAGACCTAGCACAGTTCCTATTGAACCAGCGATAATTGAAGCTATTAAGCCGATTGAAAGAGAGACTTCCCCGCCGTTTAATAGGCGTAACATTAGATCTCTACCCAGTTCGTCGGTTCCAAGAATATAGGTTCCAGTCGGCCCCAAAAACCGATTAAATAAATCAACTCGGGTTGAGTCTGCCGCTCTTAGATGTTCGTAAATAGGTGCCAAAAGAATTATCAAAATCATTAATGATAGAAAGGAAAGACTAATAACAGCGGTGGGCGTATTAAAAAACTTAGAGAAAAAGGCACTTTTTTGTGTTTTGAGAATTCGCGTGCTCATCTAGTTTTTCTTTTGATAGCTTATACGCGGGTCCAACTTGGCGTAGGCAATGTCGGCCATTATATTCGCTGTTAAGGTCAGTAGTGTGGCCAGCAGAAGACCAATTAACGCTAAATTATAGTCGCTTCCAATTATGGCATCATAAATGGTCTTTCCCATTCCAAGCCATGAAAACATTGTTTCTGTTATTAGTGCCCCAGAAAATAAAGAACCAAAGTCTAACGCTATGATTGTCACGACGGGAATTAATGCATTCTTAAGGGCATGCCGCCATAAGACAGATTTTTCTAATAAGCCTTTTGCTCTGGCAGTTCTTATGTAGTCATTTTGCAGAACCTCGGTCATAGAGGCACTCACGTGCCGTGTGTACCCCGCAATCGTCGCCATGGACAAAGTTGCCACCGGTAATATCATATGGTGGACCCGGTCGATTAGGCTACCATCACCAATTGTTTCCATTCCACTTGCCGGTAAAATTCCAGCGAATACCGAAAACAATAAAATAAACAAAAGCGCCAACCAAAAAGGGGGAATTGAAATTCCAGCAAAACAGAGAAAGTTTATAGCTTTTTCTAACAGAGAATTTGGATGGGTTGCCGCGTAAATACCAGTGGGTATTGCAACAAATAAAGCCAAAGCTAGAGAAACGCTCATTAGTGTTATTGAGTTGAATAATCGAGGACTGAGAATATCCATAACGGGTTGAGCAAATAGTCTGGAATACCCCAAATCACCATGCACAGCATTGGTGATCCAGGCTAAATATCTTTCAAGTACTGGTTTTTCTATATCGTAAAGCTCTTTTAATCTCTGTAAATCGTCGCTTGATATCGTAGGATTAGATCCAACCAATAAATCTATAGGATCGCCGGGCATAAGACCCAGAAGTAAAAAGATAAAAAAGCTCATTACGAGTAGAATTACCAAGGACTGACAGGTTCGGTTGATAATAAATCTAATCATTTACTGTATTCATAGTCTATTTCTAAAGAGTTGCTACTTTAGATAATTGGATATTATTTAATAACATGCCAATCCTCTACCCAGTTAGTGGATGGAAACATGTGACCAGTTGGTCTGATACCCTTAAGCCATTTAGGAACAATGAAGCTATTTGCTCTAAAATACAACGGTATAGCAGGAAGTTGCTCTGCATATAATCTTTGTAACTGTCCCCAGAGCTTTTTTCGTTTCTCTTTTTCTAGTTCTATCTCTATGGAGTCAATCAACTGGTCCATTAATTGATTCTTGAAACCTGTATAATTCTGTCCAGACCAATTGTTTTCTTTTGTTGGTATTGACTGAGAATGCAGCGTTGTTCGCGGTAATGACTCGGGAGCGGATAACCAAGCGAACATTGCCATTCCTGTAAATTTTCTTTTACTAATAGTTTCTCCAAACAGCACACGAGCAGGTTGGTTTCGGATTTTTATCTCAATACCAACGGCTTTCCAGTAACTTTGCAGAACCTGCTCTACCAGTTCTCTTGATCTATTTCCAGCAGTTGACATTAGTTCTAGCTGAAGTTTCTTTCCAGCTGAGTTGTATCTAATTCCCGTTTTAATAGTATTCCATCCAGCATCGTTCAAAAGTTCTCGTGCTTTCTGCAGATCAAAGGAATATTTCTTAACGGTATTTGTGTGTATCCAATCTAATGGATGAATTTTATTATGCGCTACAGGCTGTTTGCCGCTAAACAACCTGTTACTGATAGCTGTCCGGTCGATGGAATGAATTAATGCTTTTCGAACTCTAAGGTCGGAAAGTATTGGATTGTCCAACATCAAATCTAGGTGTTCATAGATCAATCCTGGTTTATACGAAACCTTATATCTTTCAGAATGTCGCTTCTCAAATGATACCGCTTGATCTAGTGAAAGCCCTGCCTCTCCCGCGATGTAGTCGATCGACCCAGATAAAAGATTTGCTTCTAATGCAGAGGTCTTTTCTATTGTTTTAACTTGTATTTGTTTGAATCCGGGAGGCTTTCCCTTCCAAAACTCATTCTGTTCCAAAACAATATACGATCCAGAGACGATCTTAGTGATACGATACGGGCCATTATATAACCCCGGATGTGTAGGGTTTGTTTGATATAGCGTCTTTTTCCTATAGTCGCGTGGTTTTTTAAAGGCGTCTCTCTCGAGATGTGCGGGGAGAATATTAAACCCACTTAATGCATAATATTGGTAGTCTAATTTCTTGTTTACAATAGTGAACGATTTAGCATCGTGGACTTCAATATCGATAATATCTGTGAAAGATTGATGGTTGGTTACACCCGTCTCCCTGTGCTTACCAACTTGCCACGTGAAAAAGATATCTTCAGTCGTTACTGGCATTCCGTCCCCCCAAAAAAGTTCATCTTTGAGAGTAAACCGGGTTCTAACACCCTTTTCTCTTGTATCCCTCCCGTATTTATCTTTTAGAGGGAATACCTTGGCGCGACCGTTTTCAAAAGTCGCCAATTCAGTACAAAGCTGGCACACTGGCTCCCAGTTGTGATCAATTATTGAAATCTGACGCCGTGCCATGGCTAAGATGTACGATTTTATCAACATTGAATCTATTAGAGGATTGAGTGTCGAAGGAAACTGCGTCACTCCAATTACAAGACGTTGCTTGGTCCATGCTTCAGTCGAATTTAGTGCTACCAGTGAAACTAAGAGCCCCAATAGCCACAGTCCAACCCTCATTATTTTATCTTTCTTAAACTATCTACAGCAATGAAGTTTCTAAATCGCTAGACCCAAAGCTACTTTTCCTTTAGGTAAAAGGGATATCCAATACATGAGTTTTAAATGCGGATCGTTTAGAAAGCCGATCAAACCAATTTTCTAAATATTCCATTCTAGGCCGATCTTGGATTAGCCTGAACCAGCGATAAACGTGTATAGCTAACGGGATATCGCCCATGGTAAATGCATCGCCGGCTACAAAGTTTTTATCGGATAAATTATTGTCTAAAATCTGCATGGCTGCGATCATACCAAGGCGACTTGACTCAATAAGAGCTAAATCCCGCTCACTTTCTGGGGTTCTAACCAGCCCCCAGAAGATTGGAGTAATATATTGCCCTACACTGGTATGCTGCCAATCCATCCAACGATCGGCCGAAGCTCGGACTTTTGGGTCAGAAGGATACAGACCTCCGATGTCGTGCTTAGCGGTTAGGTAACGAACGATAGCGTTAGACTCCCAAAGTATAAAACCATCTTCTTCCATTGTGGGGACTCTGGCGTTAGGATTCATTGCAAGATAAGGGGGCTCGTTAACAATACCAAATTCGCCTCCTACGTCTATACGTTCATAGGATACCTCCATCTCGTTAAGCGCCCACACAACCTTCTGAACATTAGACGAATTTCTACGTCCATGAATTATCAGCATTTTATAATTTCCTCTTTATCATCTTAAAACGATAGCGTTATTTGACTCTAACCTAATTTATTCTGGTCTGCCCAACCATCTGGGTCACTTAAAAATTTTTTGACCGTGTTTATTTGGTCTGCCGTATAATTACGGGTTGCTGCAACCTCGAGAACATCCCACCAAGTGCAAAGACCATGAAGTGAGACACCGGCTGATTTCAAATTTACAGTACTCTCTGGGAAATTCCCATAATGAAAAACAACAAAACAATGGTCCACTTTTCCACCCGCTTCGCGGATAGCATTTATGAAACTCAGTTTACTCCCGCCATCCGTTGCAAGATCCTCGACAAGTAAAATATTTGCGTCCTCTTTAAAGGTTCCCTCTATCCGAGCATTTCTGCCAAAACCTTTTGCCTGTTTTCGAATATACAACATGGGTAGACCTAAAAGTTCAGCGATCCAAGCTGCAAAGGGTATTCCGGCTGTTTCCCCACCTGCTACTGCATCGAAGGCTTCAACTCCAGCTGTATGATTTAAAAGATTAACACCCATTTTCATTAACTCTGATCGGGCTCGGGGAAAAGATATGATTCTTCTACAGTCGACATATACTGGGGACAACCGACCTGACGTGAAGGTGAATGGATCATCGGGCCTAATATGAATTGCCTCTATATCTAATAATATATTTGCCGCCAATTGGGCGGGACTTTTATTAAAGTCAGGGGTTAGGGCGCCGTTCATTCTAGATCCTCAGTTTGCTGTAGTTTAAGTTTTATTTGAGAGTGTGAAAAGTAAATGCGAATTCTTCAGTTATGTATAGGTTCAAAGCTGCCGGTCATTACCATACTAGCGATTTGATCGGGGTCAATATCATCACTCAGTCCTTTGTATATTATCTCTCCTCTGGATAAAACGACAACTAAATCTCCTATTGAAAGACTGGGCTCTATTTTCTGTTCAGCCATGAGGATGGTGGCGCCATTATCTTTTATGGAACCTATAATTTCCAAGATTTCATCTATCATTATAGGTGATAAACCTAGTGTTGGTTCGTCTAGTAAGATTAGTTTAGGGTTGTTGATAGTAGCTCTAGCAATTGCGAGCATCTGCTGTTGTCCTCCGGATAAAGACCATGCCCTGTCGCCTTTTTTAATTTTTAGGGCGGGCAGAAGGTGAAAGATTTCATCAATGCGCCGATCTCTTTCTGCTTTTTTTCCATTGAAAGTAACTGCTAAGGTTTCCCAAACGGTTAATCCTGGAAATAAGCGTCGCCCCTCTGGACAATAACCAATTCCCAAATGCGCTCGCTGTCGTGTGCTCATAGTGTGAAAGTTCTGTCCATTCAATTGAATGGTTCCAGAAGAGATTTTATCTAAACCCATTATAGCTCTCAATAGGCTCGTTTTTCCTGCCCCAGTGGCTCCAAAGATTACCATAGACTGATACTCTTTTAGCGTAATTTCGATGTCCCGGATGGTTTGTTCACGTTTATGACTCGCATTGAGATTGCTTATGATTAGGGTAGCGTTATTCATGAACGGGCGTTTCCAAAATATAATTTTAAGGCTTTAGGATCGGCTAAAACTTTTGCCGGTACTCCTTCTGCTACCACTGAACCTTGATCAAGGCATATTAAACGATCAACTACGGGTAGTAAAAAATCCATAGAATGATCCACAATAAGGATTGATATTCCCGATTGAGCTAGGTGACGGATTTTAGTGCTCAAAAACCGTTGTTCTGAGGATGATAAACCGGCGGCGGGTTCGTCCAATAGTAATATTTTTGGTTCTGTTGCTAACGCCATACAAAGATCCAGTTCTCGGGCGTCTGCGGTGGACAAGTCACCTACCATAATTTCAGTCTTGGAGATTAATCGAGAATTTCTTAAAATCGCATGTGTTTGGTTATGTCGATGTTTGAGATTATGTTGGTTTGATGAACAAGCTAAAATAGCCTGATAAACGTTAAGATCTGAGGAACGTAAAGACGTTTGATATGTTCGCGCTATCCCTCTATTCGATCGTTTGTAAGAGGCAGTGTTTTCTATAAAAGAACCATCGAGTTCAATAGTTCCTTCGTCTTGGCGTTGCAAACCTGAAATAATATTTATTAGTGTTGATTTTCCTGATCCATTCGGACCGACTAGGCCAACAATTTGATAGCTCGTTAAGGTCATATTTAAATTTTTTAAAGCCTTAATCCCCCCGTATGTTTTTGAGAGGCCTTGTATTTCTAATGAGGTGCTGTTTGCGTCAGAGACAGCCTTATTTTCTTTGGATGGTAGGCTTTTGACATCATAGCCCGGATTCCTAATTATAAATTTTTCAAAAAGACCAAAAATTCCACTTGGGGCGACAATGATAGTACAAAGAAGAGCCGCCCCATAGGCAATTAAATAATGCGTCTCTAAGAAGCGAAACCATTCTGGAAGATGGGTGAGTAATATCGCCCCAATCACAGCACCCGCGGGATGATTTTTCCCTCCGATCACAGTCATAGCAAGGATACTTACCATTACTTGAAATTCCAAAGTAGCAGGGGAGACCACACCAATCGTATAGGCTTGAAGTGCTCCCGCTGTCGCTCCAAAAATAGCACTCATTATGAAAAAAGTTAAGCGCCATCTGCCGATGTCTATGCCTGATGAGGCTGCAACTTCTGGAGTATCTTTTAACAGGGTTACTTGATAATTGAATGGAGCTCGCATTATCCAAAAAGTTAAACTCACGATGATGATCAAAATAACCCAAACAAGTATAAGAACATCGTTAGAGGACGATAGTTCCACGCCAAATAAATCTAATTGCGGGATGCCATATGTTCCATTTGCTCCCCCTGTAACCTCTGTCCAATTTATAGCGATTAATAGAGCAACCTGAGCAATTCCAAGGGTTGCCAAGGCAAAATAATGCGACTCTAATCGTAATACAGGAAGTGCTATGATTAAGGATACCAGAGCTGTAAATATGACTGCAAATAATAGGCAAGTTAAAAAACTTAAACCAAAATGAACTCCTATTAAACCGGCCGAATAAGCCCCTAACCCAAAAAAACATCCTTGTGCCAGGGATAAAGCGCCCAGACGACCAAAAATTAGATGATAGCCCATGGCAGCAATCGCGTATATTCCAGATAATGTCATGATGCGCTGGCCATACGAATCAGTATTTAATGCTAAGCATAACGGAATTAGTATAATTATTAACGTAACAATAAAGTCTCTTGAATATAGCGAAGACATCAGGTTCTCCTTTGAATTGCTTCCGCAAATAAACCTGACGGGCGAAATAAAAGAACTAATAAAAGGGCAGCAAAAAGGAGAGCTTCAGCAACAACATAAGAGACTAATGTCGCCATAATAACTTCAAATAACCCTACGGCTAATGCTGCAATAACTGCCCCATCAAGCCTTCCCCAACCACCTAGAGTAACGGCTATATACGCTTTTAGCATATATAGTCCGCCGTCACTTGTGGTTACAAAAAATTGATTGGAAAGCAAAAGGCCAGCAGCGCCAGCGAGTGCAATTGCTAGGCTAAATGTAATAGAAATACATTGCGGTCCATTAATGCCGATTGATTCTGCCATTTCTGAATCTTGGGATGCGGCTCTTAATTTTCGTCCAAGTTGGGTTTTATTCATTAAAAAACCGACACATAGAATCAAAAAACTTGCAGAAAGGATAATAGATATTTGCTGTTTTGAGATCGTCAGTGTCCCAATAGTTATCGTTCCTGAACTGATTAAAGCGGGGCCAATTTGAGGCTCAGGACCAAAGCCAGCATTTATGCTGTGTTGGATAATTAAACCCATAGCGATTGTGCTAATGAAGACTGTCACAGGAGGACGGTTTTTAAGAGGTTTATAGGCGATCATCGAAAACAAAAAGCCAAAACATGCCATGCTTATCAAAACGAGTGGCAATATAATCACTCCGGATGCTCTAATAGGATTAAAATTATCAGCGACCATAAATTCGGCTAATACAACTGTTAGGAAGCCACCCGCCATTACGAAATCGCCCTGCGCGAAGTTTACAGCTCCTATTGCATTAATGACTAAAACAAACCCTAGGGTGATCAAAGCATAAGCACAGCCGAGGGAAATTCCATTGAGGATGATTTGAAGGCTGATATCTAACATTCGTTCTTTAGTTCATCAATTAAATGTACCGTCGACATTTAAATATTTCTTGGTAATTTTCGGTGTTTTAGTCGTCCCATCGTAACACACGATAGTTGCGTCATGTCCCATGTTTCCCTTGCCATCTGATTTATATTTCATCGCAAGACCATTAAACGTATTTGTGGCTAACCAATTTCGAATATCCATAGCTGTTTTTGCGCCACTTCTTAAAGCTGTAATAACCATATTCATCCCATCATACTGAGCTAGTGCGAAAGCGTCGGGCAGCGTTTGAAAACGTTTTTTATACTCGGTGGTAAATTGGATCAATTTGGGATGGGTTTCCGAGATTGGAGATGCCGCGGTTTCGGCACAGACGCCTCTCAACTGATGGTCTTTCAAAAGTTTTGCTGTGGATGGTTGATGCATTGCGGAGCCAGCTACAATTGGCAATTCAATACCACTATTACGCGCTTGGCGAATGGCAAGTGCAGTTGGTGTCGAATGTAGGTGTAATAAGATTACATCGGGTTTAGAGGCTCTAAGTTTGGTTAATGCGGGTAGCATATCTTTTACAGAAGGAGCGAGTGCTTCTTCAAAAACTAGTGGCACTCCAGCTTTTCTTAAAGCCTTTGACAAATGGGAGTAACCGCTCTGACCATAAGCCGTAGTCTGATATAAGAGAGCTGGACGCTTTGCTCTCAAAACTTCAGTAACATATCGAGCGTGCGCAACTTTAACTACAGCATCTCCGGGGAAAAACCGAAAGATAAACGGGTTGTCAAGTTCCGTAAGTTTTGCAGTACCTGATACTGTTATAAGCGGAACCCCTGCTCTTTTTGCAATTGGAAGCATTGCAAGCATTTGCGTTCCGAATATGGGAGCTGCGATTGCCACCGGCTTTCCCCGACTCAATGCTCTTTGGAGGGCGGTGACGGCGATCTCTGGGGATGTGGATGTATCCGAGACTTCATATTTTATTTTTAGACTGCTGGAAGCCTCATCTAGCGCTTGAATCGCTCCATTACGTTGCGCTGTTCCCTCCAGAGATAGAAATCCTGTTATAGGAACAAGAATTGGAATATATGTTTCTTTCGTTTCTGCCGAAATTGGGAAAAGAACTATCATAGCAAAAATTGTCAAAAACTTCGGTAGTTTAATCATATAGTTCTCCCAATTATCTCCATTTTGCTGGATCAATGGTCGACAAAGATACAGCGTTTACAACTTGTCGTCTGAGGCTGGGTAAGGACGACTTCCTACGCCGGGGTTAACCGGTTCAGGTTCCATGGGTATGATCTCAGAACTTTTCGAAAAACGAAAAGAACACCCCAGCATCAATGACATATAAAGTGCTTTGTATTTGCGATAATGTCAACATGTAGGGAAACTGGATTGGAAGACAATGTTACTAGAGGCTATATTTTTTTCAATTACTCCGTGTCCCCCGACGGCGCGTCGTTTGGGTTTTTTAAAAGAAAATATTTCTATAATTAGCCGTTATGGCCGCTGTAAAAACAAATGGTTAAACCATTTGTCGGAAAGTAAAAGAAATATAGAAAAAGCAATCGATAAATCCGAAGGCAACAGGCGGGTAATAGTTTTTGGGGCGGGTCTTGGTTATGATTTGCCGTTGAAGAAACTATTATTCCATTTTAACGAAGTCGTTCTTGTCGACTTGGTTCACTCATTGCCGCTTAGATGGATGGCGTTGAGAAACCCATCTTTAAAACTGATTGTTCATGATGTTACAGAAAGCTTAGACAACATCATAACTGGAAATTTGAGTGTCCGCTCGCCAACTCGTTTTCTTGATGATGATCAGACAGATTTGGTTATTTCATTGAATATTTTGTCTCAACTACCAATATTGCCATCTGTTTTTCTGGAAGAACATTTGCAAATTAAGCAAGATGATATTCAAAAGATGGCACGGACAATTATTGAATGCCATCTGGATTATCTCTCGAATTTCTCAGGTACCGTTTGTTTGATCACAGACATAGAGAGGGAAATTTTTGACTCTTCGGGCAAATTGATAAAAAGGTTTTCAGCTTTAAGTGACGTATCATTTCCCTGGGAGAGCCAGACTTGGATATGGGAGATAGCTCCTTTGGGTGAAGAATCATTAGATTACTCTGTGAGACATAGAGTGGCGGGTATTCCAAGTCTTGAGGATGCTATAATAAGCAAGTAAATAGAACCCTTATTTTAAAGGAACCGTGTATGGATAATGATAATGTCGTTTTTGTAGAGCGTTTAGATGGATTAGCAACCGTGGTTTTAAATAGACCAGATAAACTGAATGCTCTTAATAAGGAAATGTGGGCCAAGCTTGGGCAAGTTTTTATTGATTTGGATAAGGATGAAACTGTTCGATGTATAGTGCTAAGAGGTGCCGGTGAAAAGGCACTCGGACCGGGAGCAGATATAAAAGAATTTGAGCTGGAGCGTGCGAATTCATCTAAGGCATCAGAGTATGGAAAATTAATGCATAAGGCGATGGCGGCTATCGCAGAATGCAGGCATCCAGTCATTGCTCGTATTCAAGGGCTATGCGTTGGAGGAGCTCTGGAATTGGCTGCGGTATGTGATCTCAGGATTGCAAGCGACAATTCTCGTTTTGGTATTCCCGTCAATAGACTCGGTTTAGTGATGTCCCACTATGAAATGGCTGGGTTGATAGAGCTAGTGGGAAAATCAATAGCCCTTGAAATTTTATTTGAAGGTCGGATTTTTAATGCCGAGGAAGCTTACAATAAAGGACTATTGAATAAAGTAGTCTTGGAGAAGGATCTCGATCTTGAGTTAAGATCAATGGTTGAACGAATTTGTGCTGGTGCACCGTTAGTGAATAGGTGGCATAAGCGTTTCGCCCAGAGAATTGTGCGAGGTTTGTCCGCCGGTGGTAAATTGAGTGAAGATGAAGTTTTGGAGGGCTTTGAATGTTTCGATACTTCCGACTTCCAAGAGGGATATAAGGCTTTTTTAGAAAAGCGTGAACCGAAATTCTCTGGCAAATAGTAAAAAGGGCGAGGTGGTGTCATCTATGCTTCCATCAAGGGTAGATATCGAAATATTTTAGGTGAGGTAAAAATTTGTGTTTGATGGCTTTGAATTAAAAAGAATAAAAACAGAAAACGCTGATATAAATTTGCGTATAGGAGGGCAAGGCGAGGCATTAATATTACTGCATGGATACCCCCAAACACACGCGTGTTGGCATAAAATGGCACCAATATTAATGGAAAACTTTACTGTTATTTTACCTGATTTACGGGGATATGGTGATAGCACCGGCCCTGATCCGGACATCGATAATCAATTATATTCCAAGCGAGCAATGGCGAAAGATATTAAGCATGTTTTAAATGATCTATCCATCGAGGTTGCTTCAGTTGTTGGTCATGATAGAGGCGGTAGAGTGGCCTATCGTTTTGCTCTAGATCATCCAGACCGGATCAGGAAACTGGTCGTTTTAGATATTATCCCAACATCAGAGATGTGGGAAAAAATGACGGCACAGGCTTTCATATCTGGATATCATTGGCAATTTTTGGCGCAGCCACATGGCCTTCCTGAATATATGATAGGATTGGACTCGGAGCGATATTTGCGACACACATTAGACTCGTGGGCTAAAATAGAAAATAGCTTCAGTACGTCAGCAATGACCGAGTACCTGCGCTGTTTTTCCAAGACTTCTGTTATCGCTTCCTGTTGTGCGGATTACCGAGCAGGTGCTACCTCGGATTGGGAGAACGATAAACTAGATAAACAAATGGGAAATAAAATCGGCTGCCCTGTGATGACGTTGTGGGGACAACGGGAGGGCCGTAATAATTTAGATAATATCTCCATTTGGAACGACTGGTGTGATCAACCAGCTTCTGGACATTCGGTGCAGTGTGGGCATTTTCTTCCAGAGGAAAATCCAGCTGCCACACTGAAGGCTATAATCCCATTTCTAGAGCGTATTTAATTAGGTTTTCGGATCCGTTTTGGTGTCTCTATGATAGGGATGGGTAATCGCTTGTATTTGTTAGCAAAATAATCTTGTTGTGGATGAATTGTGGATAATTTTACAATATTCACGCAAATGAAATAATTGAAAATATCTAAAGAATTGGCTGCGTATAATGAAATAATTTTTCTCTATTAGGGGTAAAATAGAAAATAATTACTTAATTTTTTAACTTAGGAACATCAGAAAAAAATCAATTTTAACTACTCGTAATTTTATCCACAAATAATTTATGGCGGTTTTTGCTATTTATCCTACTGATTTAATGTTATTTTTTAGGTCGTTTAAGGCAGTATTATCTGGTAATATTTACTGTCTCGTAAGATTTGCCTTTTGGGATAGTAAAAAGAGAGATATTTGGGTATGAATGACAATGTTATTTTGGTAGATGCAACTGGTCTTAGGTGCCCTTTGCCAGTATTAAAGGCACGAAAAGCCATGAAGGCACTAAATAAGGGGGGGCAGATACGCGTCTGGTCGACAGACCCAGCGTCTCCTCTTGACTTCAGGCATTTTTGTCAATCCAAAGGGCATAAATTGATATCGGTCGAAGAGCGTGCGGATGATATTGAGTTTCTTATAGAAAAGGGTTCAGAATAAATATAGAACCAAACCAGTCACATCATGTTTTCATTTTCAATGCTGAAATTTTTATAAGGTTATTCATACATGCGGGATAAAATAGAAGTAAATGGACGCAGTTATTCATGGCCAAATGTTCCCCTTGTCGTAGTCTGCATAGATGGGTCGGAACCAGACTACATTGAGCAAGCAGTTGAAAATGGGTTAATGCCATTTACGGAGAACATTTTATCCAAAGGCGCTGATCTTCGTGTAGACTCTGTAATACCAAGTTTCACCAATCCAAATAATTTATCTATCGTCACAGGCCGACCTCCAGCGGTTCATGGAATATCCGGAAATTTTTTCTATGATAATTCGTCAGATCAGGAAGTAATGATGAATGACCCGAGCTTTCTGAGGGCTCCGACCATCTTCTCCGCATTTGAACAGGCGGGGGCCCGAATTGCTGTGATAACGGCTAAAGATAAATTGCGAAAATTACTCGGTCACGGCCTTACCTTTGGGAAAGGCTCATCGATATGTTTTTCTGCCGAGAAAGCAAATGAAATATCTCTGCAGGATAATGGCTATGAAAATATACTGGCAATAACAGGATTAGATTTACCTTCTGTCTACAGTGCAGATCTCTCGGAATTTGTATTTGCTGCAGGGGTTAAGTTAATGGAGCTTGAGAAACCGGATCTCATGTATTTGTCGACAACAGATTATATCCAACATAAATTTGCACCAGGTTCTGACGGTGCCAATAAATTCTATGAGATGATGGATCGCTACTGGGCTCAACTAGACGAATTGGGAGCAAACTTAATTCTAACAGCCGATCATGGGATGAATGCTAAGTACGATGAGTCTGGAAAGCCAAACGTAATCTATTTACAGGATGTTTTTGATAACTTACTTGGAGATAAGGCGGCGCGGGTAATCTTACCTATCACTGACCCTTACGTGGTACATCATGGAGCCTTGGGTTCCTTTGCGACTGTCTACCTGCCAGCCAATACAGCTGTTGAGGAGGTAATAGCTCAATTGTTAAAATTAGATGGAGTTTTGTCTGTTTTGAATCGTCAAGACGCCTGTAAAGAGTACGAGTTACCAGAAGATAGAATGGGAGATCTCGTTATAATATCAGATCGCCATAAAGTTCTTGGCACTAAAGAGTCTGAGCATGACCTTTCAGGATTGGATGCACCATTAAGGTCACATGGTGGCTCAACTGAACAAGTCGTTCCCTTAATTAGTAGTATGCCGTTAGATCCTGCTGCTGCAGTTAAAGGCCTTCGTAATTTCGATGCATTTCATGTTGGACTAAACCTAGTCCACCAAAATTAATCAATTTTTAAATAGTAATTAGATGGCACTTGATATTCCATCCGTGCCGCCTCCACAGACGATAGAGCAAACATTTGTCCCTGCTTTAAAAGTTATCAATTCGTTTGATAATGCTGCAATGCCAGCGGCGCCACTCAATTCGGCTGCTATTCCTAACTCAAACCATAACCATTGGGCAGCGTCTTGCATGGCAGAATCGCTAACAAGCACTATATCGTCGACATATTTTTGGATAAGACCATAATTTAATTCTTCTGATCTTTTTGGCGCTAAAGTGCCTGCCTTGGTATCTATTGTTGACAAGGTAACAAGTTCGCCGGCTTTTCGGCTGGCATGATGGGTAGGTGCCCCTATCGGTTCAACTCCGACAACTCTAATCTCTGGTTTTACCAATTTAGCCGCCGCGGCTACCCCCGCGATTAGTCCTCCTCCCCCAATTGCAACTAATAAAACATCGATGTCAGGGTTCATTTCGAGAACTTCTAGTGAAATAGTTCCTTGTCCATATATAACATTCGGATCTGCAAAGGGATGGATATAAGTCATATTCGCTTCTTTGGCCTCTGCTAAAGCACCTTTATTTGCCTCGTCCCAAACATCTCCCAACGTGCAAGTTTCGGCTCCCCAGGATTGAATCTTCTTTAGTTTCTCTGGGCTAGTGGAGGTGGGGAGGTAGATGCGGGCAGGTACTTGAGCAAGAAAGGCAGCATAAGCAACAGCAAGCCCATGGTTTCCCCCTGAGGCTGTAATGAGACCCTTGTTTTTCTGTTCTTGTTTTAGGGTTTGGAGCGTATTTATTGCGCCTCTTACTTTAAAGGACCCGGTTGGCTGCAAATTTTCAAGCTTTAACGATAACGACCCTTGAGGAGTAAGGTCTCTCTTAAGCGGTTGCGATTTTAGAAGAGGTGTTTCTCTCACCTTTCCATTAATACGAGATTTTGCTAGCTTAAAGCCATCAAGGTTTATTGCGTCAGTATTCATTACCCAGTGATACCGCCATCGATAATGAATGGTTGCCCGGTAGTGTAAGCACTCTCGTCGGATGCGAGGTATACTGCAATAGCAGCGATTTCCTCAGCGGTGCCGAGACGTCCTAGTGGTTGTCTCGCTATAAAGTCTTTTCTCGCTTGAATTGGATCTTCAAAGGCATTGATTCTATCATCTAATGAGGGAGATTGAACTGTTCCTGGACAGATGCAGTTACACCGGATTCCATCCCGAAGATAGTCTGCGGACACTGACTTGGTCAAACCAATAACTGCTGCCTTGCTTGCACCGTACACGGCCCGCTGAACGATACCTTTTACGCTAGAACAAACAGATGCCATATTGATTATGGAGCCGCCACCATTTGAGAGCATGCCGGGAAGGAATGCGCGGATCATTCTATATTGCGCTTTTACGTTTAGTTCAAAGGAAAAATCCCATGCCGTCTCATCGCAATCAAGAATAGATCCGTGGTGCACAAAGCCTGCACAGTTAAAGAGTACATCGACATGTCCTATATTCTCCGACTCCCTAGATATATCTTCAAGATTAAGAACATCTAGCAATCTTGTTTCTACATTGGGTAGATGACTTAACTCATCTAATTTTTCCTGGTTAATATCTGTGGCTATTACAGTTGCGCTCTCTTCTTGATATGCCTCAACACAGGCCCGACCAATACCCTGCGCCGCTGCTGTTATTATTATTTTTTTTCCGCTAAGTCTGCCCGCCATTTACCACTCCAAAATTTTTTGAACTTAATTTCTAGGCTTTGTCATTATGTCGTATCAAGTTCATTTGCTCAAACTTATCGTTAGTCTATAGTAATCTTTAACGAAGAGGGAGAAGAGATTATGATAGAGGCGGGGCATAATTCTGGTAATAGGCTGGTGGTGCGATTACACCCAGCTGATAATGTTGTGACGGCTAGATTGGACATGTTGGCCAATACAGGTATTGATGGTGAGCAAATAAGCTTAAAGAATTCAGTTCCATCAGGTCATAAGGTTGCAACGCGTTTAATTAAAACAGGGGAGGAAATAAGGAAATACGATCAGGTTATTGGTTTTGCTACAGCTGATATAGCTCCTGGAGAACATGTACATGTTCATAACGTTGAGATGCGTGACTTTGACAGGGATTATCAGTTTTGTCAGGGTGTAACCCCCACAGAATATTTTCCTGCTTCTGAACAAAAAACCTTTCAAGGTTTTATAAGACCTAATGGCCAGACTGGAACCCGAAATTATATCGGTGTTTTGACCAGTGTGAATTGTTCGGCTACCGCAGCGAAGTATATCGCTTCTTCCGTATCGGAAAATTTGTTAAGTCAATACCCAACCGTTGATGGTGTTGTCGCTTTGACTCATTCAACTGGTTGTGGAATGGCAGACTCAGGCGCGGGCTATCAAAATTTGCAGCGTGTTTTATGGGGATTTGCCCAGCATCCCAACTTTGCTGGAATCGTAATGGTTGGCCTTGGCTGCGAAGTGAACCAAATCGATTTTCTCCTCGATGCGTATGGTTTGGAGCGTGGAGCAAAATTCCAGACGATGACTTTACAAGACACAGGTGGCACTAGAAAAACCGTTGCCCATGGACTTGGCCTAATTGGGGATATGCTACCTGAAGCGGCGAAAGCAAAGCGAGAAGCAGTTCCTGTAAGCGAGCTAACATTAGCGCTTCAATGCGGGGGGTCGGATGCTTATTCAGGAATGACGGCTAATCCTGCTCTTGGAGCGGCAGCCACGCTTCTAGTTAGACACGGTGGAACGGCTGTATTAGCGGAGACGCCAGAGATTTATGGTGCAGAGCACTTATTAACGCGGCGCGCGATAACCAAAGAAGTTGGTGAAAAGTTAGTGGAGCGCATCAAATGGTGGGAAGATTATTGTGAACGCAATGGCGGGGAAATGAATAATAACCCCTCTCCTGGAAATAAAGAAGGTGGATTGACGACGATCTTAGAGAAGTCGCTTGGCGCAGCGGCTAAAGGGGGTGTAACTAATCTTTGTGGCGTCTATAATTATGGGGAACGGATAGATACAAAGGGTTTCGTATTTATGGATAGTCCTGGCTATGACCCATGCTCTATAACAGGTCAAGTTGCTAGCGGTTCCAATATTGTTACTTTCACGACAGGCCGAGGTTCATGTTATGGCTGTAAGCCTGCTCCATCTCTAAAATTAGCAACAAATTCCAATATGTATCGACGTATGGAAGAGGATATGGATATTAATTGCGGTGAAGTTCTCGATGAAGACATATCTATCGATGATATGGGAGAGCGGATCTTTGATAAAATCGTAAAAACAGCGTCGGGTGAACCAACCAAGAGTGAGGAACTAGGAATTGGAGATAATGAGTTCGTTCCATGGCAAATAGGCGCAACAATGTGATATCCACTTTGGTTCGAGAACAAAGTGTTTTGGGATCAGAAAAAACCCCTCGTATATCAAGGGCAGGAAGTTATGAGCATACTTCATTACGTAAGGATTTGAAGTGAATTTGGGAGATCCTGGCAACTCTGAATACGGACTGATTGATTGTCATGCTCAAATTTTAGGTCTTAAGAATTCTGAGGATGAGGATAATTTAGGTGAAATTGAGTTAGGCAAAGATATTGAGGAAAAAAAGCCAGATTTCTCGCTGCCCGAATACAGAGTACTTTGCGACAAACTATCGATCAAAGGCACGGTTTTACTGCAGCCGGAAGACTGTGGCCATGATCATCAAGTTTTAATAAAAACAATCACTGACGTGAACAAAAATTCTGAAAAGAAAACTCCTCGTTCAGCGGTTGGGATAGCAACACTTGACTTGGATGCTAACGACAATGAGTTAGAAAATCTACAAGCATCTGGGGTCGTTGGGGCTCAATTCTTTATGAAGGCTGGTGAAAATAAATATCAATGGGATGACGCAGAACGGTTAGCTTGGCGCATCCATGATTTAGGATGGCATGTTGATCTCAAGATCGATGGTTCGGATTTGCATGAAGTGGAACAACGGCTTGCGTCTTGGCCTGGCTATATAATCCTGCATCACATAGGATTATTTTTAAGGACTAAAACGTTGAAACAAAGGGGGTTCAAGGCCCTGACGCGATTAATAGATCGAGACAAAATATGGGTAAAGCTATCTGCACCTTATAATTCGTCTCGAAAAGGATTAATCAATGATCCAGAAGTAGCGGATATAGCCCGTGCACTTATTAACTGGGCTCCAGAAAGAATGGTTTGGGGTACCAATTGGCCTCATCCGGAACACTCAGACACTAAACCAAACGATTTTGAGTTATACCAGATGTTCTGTGATTGGATCCCGGAACGTTCTCGTCGAAAAATGATACTCAGTGAAAATCCAGTAACTCTATATGGCTTGAGTGTATAAAATGTCAGGGTAAAAAATCTATTTATTTTAAAGAAGAGATGGATCTCTCAAAAAATCAAAGTCACACCCCCCATCTGCTTGTAAAACAGTATCGTAATAGAGTTTTTTGTAGCCGCGATGGTATTTAGGCGGAGATTTGATGTGCAGTTTTTTTAGGCGATTTTGCATCTCTTCTTCACTAATAAGAAGATCTAAAGATCGGTTCTTGACGCTAATTTTTATTCTGTCACCATTTTTGACGAGTGCTAAAGGGCCGCCTACAGCAGCTTCAGGCGTGACATGTAATACGATAGTCCCATAGGCTGTGCCGCTCATACGTGCATCAGATATACGAACCATATCTTTAACCCCCGCACGAGCTAGTTTTTTTGGTATGGGAAGATAACCCGCCTCAGGCATAGCTGCGTCACTTTTCGGACCGGCGTTTTGCAGTATCAGGATATCATTTTCCTCTACATCGAGTGCTGGATCATCGATCCTCAATGATAGATCTTCAAGAGAGGAAAAAACAACCGCTCTTCCTTCGGTCTCAAAAAGTTTTGGATCGGCTGCTGATCTCTTTAAGATCGCCCCCTTAGGTGCTAAGGATCCAAAAAGTGATACTAAACCTCCCATGGGTTGTATAGGATCATCTAGTGACCGTACTACGGTTCTATCGACATATTTTGGCTCTACCTCCAAACGCTCCCCCAATGTTTGCCCCGTTACAGTCATACAATCGAGGTTTAACAGGTGCTTTAGCTCGCGCAGTACCACCCCGAGGCCACCAGCCTTGAATAGATCCTCCATATAATGTTCGCCTGTTGGCTTTAGATCTATTAACACGGGGGTTTCATCTGAGAGTATGTTGAGCTGAGCCAATGGAATTGGAATTCCTAGGCGACCAGCGACAGCAGTTAGATGAATGATTGCATTGGTTGATCCTCCAATAGCTAGGAGAACCCTCAGAGCATTTTCTACTGACTTAGGTGTGATTATCCTATTTGGTATGAGGGGGTTATCTTTATCACTGGAAGCCAGCACCACGGCTTGTGCCCCAGATGCTTCAGATGCCCTCAAACGGTCTGCGTGGGTGGCCGGTATTGCGGCAGTCCCTGGCAACGCCATCCCTAAAGCTTCTGTTATACATGCCATTGTGCTCGCTGTTCCCATAACGGCACAAGTTCCAGCTGTAGTGACTAAGCGGGACTCAATTTTGTCGATCCCTGCCTGGTCGATTTCCCCTGCTCTAAATTTACCCCAGAAGCGGCGGCAATCTGTGCAGGCACCTAATCGTTCCCCTTCTGAATGCCCTGTTAATTGTGGCCCCGTGATTAGTGATATTATTGGGATATTGGCATTGGCTGCCCCCATTAATTGGGCTGGTAATGTTTTATCGCACCCACCAATCATCACAGCTGCATCCATCGGCTGTGCCTGGATCATTTCCTCAGAATCCATACTCATCAAATTCCGATACATCATCGAGGTAGGATTTAAGAAAGTTTCGCCAAGCGAGATCGTAGGAAATACTATTGGTAAGCCGCCTGTCATAAGAACGCCTCGCTTGACCGCTTCAATCATTTCAGGGACGTGGCGGTGACAGTTATTGAAACCACTAGCTGTATCAGCTATTCCAATTACCGGTTTGCTCAGAGGGTCCTTCCCATAACCCATAGAAGCGGCATTAGCGCGACGAAGATATAGACTAAAGTCCATATCCCCATAATTAGTGAGCCCCCTTGCAAGTCCATGTTTTTGTGTGGCCATTTTTTATTCCCCCAGATTATCACCTCAAAAGACCCTACCCTATGTCCGCAGGATCAGGCTAAAAATTTCGTTGCCAGCTGATGTTATCTTCGAGGCACAAAAAACAATACACCAGTATTTTTTTGCAGAAAATAGTCTTTAACTGTTGGGTTATTATGAGTTTCAAAAAATAGCAAAAATTCTCGATCACTGGATTGCATCTAAATTCGGTTTTCCGCGCGGATTGGTCGTGCTATTTTATACTGAGCTATTAAGTTCAATCGTCGTCTCATACTGTTTGTTGGGCCATTATTTTGATTCTAATCCGTTCTACTATTTTTAACTGTATTTTAATTTTTACTATTCTATTAATGGGGCTTTTAGCGCTTCCTTTGCTATTTGGTTCGAGAAAAGGGGTGTGTTGGCTGAGAGATGTTTGGGTAAAATTTATAATATCTAGTTTAAAAATAATTGTTGGCCTTGATTACCGAGTCGAAGGTTCAGAGAATCTGCCACGGGGTCATTTTATGGTCGCCTCGAAACATCAGTCCGCATGGGAGACATTAGCGCTCCACTTAATCTTTTCGGATCCTTCAATAGTCTTGAAGAGAGAATTACTGAAACTTCCTATATTGGGCTGGTTTATTAATAAAGTTGGCATGGTGCCGATCGACAGAGCAGGAAAAGCGAATGCTTTAAAGTCTATGTTAATGATTGCCAGAAAATGGGCGGGGCTTGGGCGTCCGATTATCATATTTCCCCAAGGAACCCGGGTCGCCCCAGGCGAGAAAAAAGGGTATCATTCTGGTGTGTTTGCTGTCTATCGAGCTTTGAAAGTGCCTGTTGTTCCTATTGCTCTTAATTCCGGCATATTTTGGCCGCGTAAGGCTTTCATAAAGCGTCCAGGGGTCATTACAGTCAAAATATTAAACTATATTCGTCCAGGACTTAAGAGAGAAGATTTCATGAAACAACTGGAAGATATAATCGAAACAGAAACACGAGTTTTGGAGAAAAATAGTCCAAGTTCTTAATTATTTTATGGTCAATTTAAGTATCTGTATATTTTCTAGGGAAGTTGAGTCTTCAAGTATTTCGTTAGCTCTGTTCCAAATCTCTTGTCTTAGCATTCTAATTCCGTCGTAGCCGGATAGTTGTTCTGGCGTTAAGCTACTTAAAAATACGTTGACTGAATCTCTAATTCTTGGTTCTAGCAATTTAACCTTTGCTTTTGCTTCTTCACCAGAAAGAATCAGGGCCATACTAAAGAGTAAAAATACTGGTTTTCGGCGTTGTGTTTGAAGATTAATGACAAACTCGTCCATCCAAAATTCTAGGGACATCATCGATGCTTTGTTAAAAGCTTCGGGGACTGTCTTCCTCTCTTCGGCTTTCTTCTTCGCTAGTTCAGCCTCGATTTTCGCATCGGTTTCCGAACCGAAGCCCGGTATCAGGCCAAAGAAAAAAGCTCCAGCTCCGGCTCCAATCAGAAGCACCAGAGGTAGAATAAATATTATTAATATTTTCTTCATGTCATAGTCCGGTTCAAAGCTCTATATAAGGTACCCTAGATTGTTACCATACTGGAAGTGGCTCTTGATATAATGTCGCTTTCTCATCTACCTGCAGCATATCCTTGCATGCCCCGGGCATTCGCCGCCGCTTTCAGGGTGTTTCCATCGGTTGATGCAGCTGTTAATCGCCCTTCAGACCAGGGCTCTCCTATCTCAATATCATGTCCTCGGCGCTTTAATTCGCTAATGGTACTATCAGGAAACCGTCCTTCTAAAACGACTTTTTTAGATTGGTAGGCCCTCGGCCAAAAAGAGCTTGGGAAGTGATCTGTATGAAATGCAGGGCAATCAATCGATTCTTGAAGGTTCATTCCGTGATCTGCATGATGCAAAAACATGAGAGTTGACCACTGGTCTTGTTGATCGCCTCCAGGGGTGCCAAAAACCATAAAAGGCTTTCCATCCTTAAGTGCAAGTGATGGTGAAAGCGTTGTTCTTGGTCGCTTGCCCGGCAGGAGGGCCGAAGGAGAATTTTTATCCAACCAGAACATTTGCCCCCTATTTCCAAGACAAAAACCAAGTTTTGGGATAATAGGGGAACTTTGTAACCATCCGCCGCTGGGGGTGCAGGAAACCATATTACCGTATTTATCTATAATATCGAGGTGAACTGTATCGCCAGTTGAAACTCCTGTTTTTGCTACCGTTGGTTCTCCAGCGCCCAAGGAAGCGGCGACCGTGATCCCAGATCTATCGTCAATCGCTTTATCAATTGACCCTAGATAGCCATCAATTTTTCCTGGTATTAATTTTTCTGAGGCTTGTTGCCCGATTAAAGCTCTTCTCTGTTTATTATATTCTGAACTTAATAACTCAGTCATAGGAACATCGATAAATGCTGGGTCGCCATAGTAAGCTTCACGATCAGCGAAAGCCAGTTTTGCTGACTCTACGACCGTATGTACAAAATCCGGCCCTGTTGGATCCATGGAGCCCACGCCTAAGCCGTCTAAAATTGCCAGCTGCTGAAGTAAAACGGGCCCTTGGCTCCAGGGGCCACACTTACACACCGTATAATTTCCATAATCGTATGTGACGGGTTGGTCGTAGGCCGCTTCCCAGTTAGCCATATCTTCCCCAGTCAATAGACCTTTATGGCGTCGACCTGATACATCCATTACTTCCTGGTTCCGACAGAATTGGTCTATTTCTTCGGCTATCCAACCGCGATACCAAATGGCCCTGGCATGATCAATCTGTTTTTCTCGGTCGCCTCTAATTCCCTCCGCCTCTCTGATTATTTTTTCATATGTATCGGCCATGGCTGGGTTCTTAAAAATTGAACCGGGTACAGGTGGCTTTCCATTGGGGAGATAAATCTCAGCGGATGTTTTCCATTCAGTACTAAATAGTTCGCGGACAGTATCTATTGTCGCCGTTATGCGCGGGACAACGGGATAACCGTTGCGAGCATATGCTATCGAAGGTTCCATTACTTCCGACAAGGTCATTGTCCCGTAATCCCGGAGTAAAAGCATCCAGGCATCGAATGCGCCTGGTACCACAGCGCAAAGTAAGCCACTTCCGGGGATTAAGTCTAATCCGAGATCTGAGAATTTTTGGATAGAAGCTGCCGCCGGAATGGTGCCTTGGCCACATAGAACTTGAGGGTGTGGGTTCTTCGCCGCCTGAAAAATGATAGGCATATCACCGCCCGGGCCATTTAGATGTGGTTCGACAACTTGTAAGACAAAACCTGTCGCTACGGCTGCATCAAAGGCATTTCCGCCTTTCTCTAATATTGACATTCCTACGGCTGAACCGATCCAATGAGTGGTGGTAACTACACCAAATGTTCCAATAAGTTCTGGTCGGGTTGTGAACATTTTCTTTTCTTTCTTTTTTAATGTGACGGTTCAATTTATTTTACTTGATAATATTTTTGCTTAAGCCTAACTTTGTAGTTGAGGTTCAAAATGAACTGG